>DASZVM010000314.1:0-2497 GCA_035547295.1 Puia sp.
GGCGGCCTGCGATTTCCTGCTCATCGGCGCATCCGTGTATAATGGGGACCTGCTGCTAAAAGACTGGCTGAAAAAGAATCAATATCATCTTGTCAACAAAAAGTTGTTCCTGTTCATCGTTTGCGCCCCCCTATCGGATGCGGGGAAACACCATCAAATCATACTGGACAATATTCCCGGACCCATCTGGGATGTTACAGATATCGTTTTTCTGCCGGGAAGATGGATCCTCAGCAACCTTTCTCCGACAGACGGACGCGAGCTCGAGCAGAAAGCCCGGCTGGAGAACGATCCGGCCAAAAAAGGCGCTTTGTCCCAGGACAGCGACGACGTCAGGAAAGAGCATATAGATGACCTGCTGAAAAAAGTACGTTCGTTCGTCAGACTGTAAGGACGGCAAGGGCAGACTTCCTGTATTTGTTGGGCGTGTTGCCGGTCATTTCTTTAAAGAACCGGTTGAAGAGCGAGATATTGTTAAACCCGCACTGGGACGCTATGCCGGCCACGGAAAGATCCGAATGCATCAGCAGCGCGCAGGCCTTTTGCACCCTTACTTCGGTCAATACCTGTTTAAAGTTCTTGCCTGTGGTATTCTTGAACCACCGGCAGAAAGAGCTTTCGGTCATTGACAGCTCACCTGCCACCTGCCGGGTAGAAAGCTCGTGCTGGTACTCCTTTTGTATGATCTGGTACACCTGTTTTATACGACTGACGTGCGTGGTGTTGATGGAAAGGAATTCACCGGCTTCCAGGTCTTCCACCTCAGGGACCAATGACATTTCGCGTAAGACGAGGAACAGCTGCATCAAACGTTGAAAAGGGTTCAGCGTGAACATAGTCCTTATCAACGCGCCGATGCGATGCTTGGCTTCTCCTTTTATCGCGACTCCTGTCTTCGCCCGGGATAGCAGTCCATCGATCCTGCAGAATTCGGGAAAGCCATCCGCCATCCTTTCGATGTGATCACCCTTGAACTGAATGACGTATTCCTCATATTCCGTGGACTCGAAACCAAAATTAAAGGCGTTATGGGGGATGTTCGGACCAAGCAACACCAGGTCGCCTTCGTCAAACCGGCTGATCTTCCGACCGACAAAACGCCTGCCCTGCCCATGAGGCACAAACACTATTTCGAACTCGGGGTGAAAATGCCAGAAATCCTGGTGGCACAAGAAGGGAGCTTTATTATGAGACATAAAGAAGGAAGAGCCCCCCATGGGTTCTATTTTCTCAAGATTCGCCTTTTTCATCTATCTGATTGCCTGTTGGGTACAATCCGATGACAATTTAGTGCAATTACCGGAAAAATAGTGCGTTCAATGCAGCCACCCATGCTCTTTGTACCAGCAGGCGGTCTCCCGGAGGCCGGATTCCAGCGTATAAGAGGGTTGTATACCCAGCGTTTCCCAGGTAGACTGGCTATCGCATGACCAGTTTGGCGCGGCCATCTCTTTTAATTTTTCCAGATGCAGGAAGGGCATGCTGCCGAAGAGGGAATACATTTTCTCCATGCCAAAAACGGTGGCCCGGATGGGCAGCAGGGGCAGCCTGACTTTCATCGTCTGCCTGTCCAGCACCTTGCGGAGCGTATCACCAAAAGCTTCCTTACTATAGACCATTCCATCCGAAACAAGCCAGGAGGTACGTGTCTGCCCGGACTCCAGCATCCGGCATATGGCTACGGCGAGGTCCTTTACATAGATCAGCGATAACCTTTGCGGATGCCGGCCTATCAACGGGTGCAGGCCTTTGTTCAGCAAACGGAAAAGGGGCAAAAAATCCTTGTCCCGGGGGCCAAATACGGCTGTGGGTCTGACGATGATATAAGGGAATCCATCCAACGATCGCAGATGGCGTTCAGCGGACAATTTACTTTTGGCATAAGCAGACAGGGGATGCTCAGTATCCGACAGGCGAATAGGAGTAAAATACAGCGCCCCTCCAGGCCCGCACGCTGCCAGCGAGCTGATGAAAATGAATTTTTCCGGCTGCCGGCCTGCTCTCTGCACGGCGTTTGCCAGGTGTCGTGTATAGCGGTCATTTACCCTGTGAAAATCTTCTTTTCTACTGGCGCGCGTGATGCCGGCATTGTGAATGATATAGTCGAAGCCTCCCTCGGTACGGTTGAAATATTTGAATCGCTGTTCCAGCAGCTCCGGGGAGGAAAGATCCAGCTGCAGGCGCCGGAGGGAGGCATGTTGAAGGAAATCCATTTTGCTGCCGGGCCGCATGCCGGCATATACGGTGTAGCCATGCCGAAGGGCTTCTTCTACCAGGAAGCTCCCGATAAAACCGCCGGCCCCTGTGATCAGGATCTTTTTGCCGGTCCCAGCCCGGGGGAGGTCCGTCAATTCAACATTTTGATAAAGCATCGTCTTCTTTTATGATCATGGGCCTTGTAATATCGCCAGATAGCCTGCACCTGCCGATTGGTTTCCAGCTCGGGATTGGATTCCGCCCACCGTATCCCGTGTCTGATATATGCCTGGGTGATCTC
>DASZVM010000315.1:0-5176 GCA_035547295.1 Puia sp.
CAGGTTCGCCGGCTCCGCCGGCCAGTAATTCATTTGAAAATTGATATTCGATTTATAATCGCACTTCCACGGAAGGTCCAGCCCATCTCCCCAAAGGCCTTGCGCATTGGATGGAAGGGGATTGTCCGGCCGGCTTGAGCTGATCAGCAGGTAACGCCCGTATTGGAAAAAAAGCGCAGCGAATGCAGGATCCGCGTTTCCATCCCCATAGGCTTTCAGTCTTTCGTCAGTAGGCAGTTCCGATGCCGGGCCATTGCCAAGCGTAAACTGGACGCTCCGAAAATAGCGCTGGTAGTCGCCGATATGCCTTTCTCTCAGGCGTTCATAAGACATGGCGATCGCTGCATCCATTTTTGTTTCGGCCTGGGTATGCGGGTCGGGCCCCATAAAACCTTTCCTGTAGTTCAATACATAAGACGTGGCGGCAGTGACCAGCAGCTTAGCTCCATCCGCGTGCTCCACTATTATTTTATCTTCTTTTACAGACAGAACACCGCCAGTAGTCAGCACCGTAAGCTGCACTTCGTAACGAAGCGTATTCCCAGTATTTCCGGTCATGACGAGTTTGTTCCGCCCAACGATGCGTGTAACAGCGCGTTCTGCCCGGCCCAGCGAAATTTCGAAGGACAGGCTCCCTTTCACAGAGCTATTCAGCTTTTCCACCAGTACCTGGTCGGGAGCGCTTGAAAAAACTTCTCTTGAAAAATGGCATGCGCCGGCAGTGAAGCTGGTCCCGGCAACGGCTTTGTCAATATCCAGCCAGCGGTTGTAATTCGTTATTTGACCGTCCGGCAGCCGGAAAGAGATCTTGATATCACCCAGGGTTTGATACGAAGCGTCATAAGGGGCAGATGACGTGAAATACTGGCCGGTGAGGGATTCCCCGGTTTTGTAATCCCCTTTGCTTAATGCATCCCTGACGGCATCCAGGTGCATGTAGGCGTCCTTGCGGTCGGCATCCGGCTGTGGGCTGCCGGACCATACGGTAATTTCATTTAATTGCAGGCGCTCGTTATGAGGCTGCCCGTAAATCATGGCTCCAAGCCGGCCATTGCCGACAGGAAGCGCTTCTATCCAGGTGTCCGCGGGCGCCTTATACCATAAGCGCAGATCCTGCCCCTTCCCTTTTAAGAAGATAAGCGCATAAAGGCAGCACAATAAGAGCCGGCAAAATAATTTCATATGTTGATCTTTATTAACTTTTTCAATCCTTCACTTCGCCTGTAATGATTACTTCCGCAAGTTTTGCCGATACGGGCCTCGTGAAATGGATCCGCACAGCGCCCGCGGTTATTCCCGGCACGCGGATGGTCTTTTCCTGCGACGTGTCCGTGTTGCCGGAGTTATCGTCAACTGTTTTCCAGTTACGGCCGTCTTCGGACAGCGAAACCCTGTATCCGTAAATATCTCTTGAGGGGAAATCGATGTGGATCTCGTGCACGGCCAGCCGCTTTTCTACGTCCACCTGCCACCACGCGGCTGTATCGCCTGCTGCGGCCTGCCACCAGGTGTTTTTGTCACCGTCTGCGCCATACCCCGAAAGGTGCCGGGTGTCCTGGCTACTGGCAAACGTGGGATTATTACGGCCAAATACCTGCAGCTCCTTTCCTTTCTTTGCCTTTGTAAACCGTGTGTAAACACGGTCCGGTGAATGAGGGGTAATTCCTTCCTGGTACACCGGCCCTCCGGTGAAATGCAACCGCAGTTCAGCCGGTGGAAGGCCGGGTGACGTGGCGCGGATAACCGCGGTGCCGGCATATCGCGAGCGGCATTCTATGGCCGCCTGGCCGTCCTGTATATGGATATCGCTGTCGCTGTTAAATTGTATCGTTGTACCCGTGGGAAATTCACCCGGCCCTGCAACAACACGCAAGGTTACAGGCGGACTATTGCTGAGTGGATTCCCGTTCGCGTCCAGCACAGTTACGAGCAGCTGCACATCGTCCCTGCCATCCGTCCCTGCTGTGAGACGGTCTCCCGTCAGCCGCAGCGCCGCAGGTTTTCCGGCAACGGGCCATACCGGCGGCGGTATATGCCTGTAATGATTGCGGTACCAGTACCAGGCTCTTTTCGGAATACGGAAATAATCTACCAGGCCCATTCTGCCAAACCGGGCGCCTGCTATGGACCCGTGATCAAAGCCGCACCAGATGGCCTGGCCGCTTCGCCAGGCATATACGTTCCTGCCGCTGTCTTTAGCCAGATCGCCCCAGCCCGGCTCATAGTTGCCAGGCCGGTCGGCAATAGTGCTGCCGTATTCAGATACCACGCCGGGAATGCCCGCGTCGAGGAAAACAGGGATGGTACCGCCATCACCGTTATAGCCCGCCACATCACCGATCTTATCAATGCGACTGCTGTCCAACGGCCGTTGTGCGCCGCCGATAGCCGCAGGCCGGGAGGGGTCACACCTGTGTGTAACGGCTACCAGACGCTTCAGCAGGCTTCTCATCGGCGCCATTGTTTGCGGCGGCGTAAAGAAAGGCTCATTACACATGCTCCATGCGATGACCGAGGGGTGGTTGTGGTGGATCCGGATCATTTCTTCCAGTTGCTGTTCCACATTCTCCTCAAAGGGTGACCTGTCTTTCTTCGCTGTGGGATAAGCGCTGCCATTCCAGTATCCTTCGGGCTGCCGGTCGCTGCCGCCGATGCCCCATAATGCATTCTCCGACCAGAATAAAACGCCTAATCTATCGCAGGCTTCGTAAAATGCCGGGTCATGCGGGTAATGTGAACCCCGGATGAAATTAAAGCCCGCTTCCTTCATCATGCGAACGTCGCGGAAAGCGCCTGCATTCGTCACCGCATCCCCCCAGCCCGCATGATCCTGGTGCACATTCGCGCCCCGCAGGTAAATATGTTCACCATTCAGGAAAAAGCCTTGCTGTGCCGTCCACCGGATAGACCTGATCCCAAAAACAGTGCTATATTCATCCACTTTCCGAGGTCCCACATACAGCGTGGTGACGGCTGTGTACAGATAAGGATGATCCGGATGCCATAGCAAGGGTTTTGCGATGGCAGGGCTGAATTGTTCGACAGTAGCGGAATCTCCTGCTGCCAGGGTCCTGACAGATGAAAAGCGCGACACGGTGTTCCCTGTTCTATCAATGATCGCCGTCTGTACCTTCACCAGGTGCGATATATGATCCTGGTTTTGTATAGTTGTAGTAACCCGTACCTTCGATGTCTGATTGGATACTACGGGCGTTGTTACAAAACTGCCGCACCATGCTACATGTACAGGTCCTGTGGTCACCAGGTAAACATCCCTGTAAATCCCTCCGGAAAAAACATGTTCCCCCGCCCTGGGCGCCAACGTGGGGTCCCATATATTATTTACCCTCACCGCCACCACGTTATCACCTGCCCGGATAAGACGGGAAATGTCTATTGAAAAGCCTGTATATCCGCCCCGGTGCTCACCCGCTTTCTTCCCATTTACAAAAACTTCCGTTACCTGGAAGGCGCCTTCAAACTCCAGGCTTAGCTGTTTTCCCCGATCTTTTTCCGACACGGTGAAATGCTTTCGGTACCAGCCGTTTCCTATGTAAAAATCCGGAGATTGGAAGTAGGGTATGCTGAAAGAATGTGGCAAGCCTACCGTCTGCCAACTGCCGTCTTCAAAGACCGGTAATTGCGCACCGGGATGGTCCCCCATTATAAATTTCCAGTCCCTGTTGAAGACAAGCCGCCGTCGCAGATCCTGGGCCTTTCCGGGAAGGGTGATCATAATAAAAGCCACGCATAGCAATGCCGGAAAAATAATTTTCATTCGTAAGATCATAACGCAAAAGGAATAGTTAGTTAAAATGCCGTAATAATCTAACTTGGGTTACTCTCCAGTACTGGTTTCCCTGCATGTTGACAAGGAAGCCCAGCGTTACCGGGCCGGATTGAGCAACAGTGAATGTAATGTTCTTTAGCGCCAGGTCAGCTGCTCCCAGTGCGCCGGGCACCTGGTCGCCGGCAAGATCGGGCAATGTCGTGCCGGGCACGGCAACGAGCCGGACGAGGCTGCCGCCATAGCCATACGGTCCCAGGTCGACCTGGAATGAATAAGTTCCGGCGGGCAATGTCACAGTTTGATACATCTTTCCATCAATGATATCGGGGGCGCCCCAGCCGGATTCCATACAAAGTACCGTATTGTTATCGCTGCCCCATCCGCCCATGTTGTTATGATTTTGAATGGCTGCATTGACTGTCCATCCCGCGGGGTCTCTAAAACGATTGGCCGACTGTACAGACAGGAAAGGCTGAGACGTGTTGGTCAGGTATTGTGCGGTGACATTCTGTTTGATATGTAGGGTGTCATATTGCTGCACATAAAACGTGTCCAGGGCATTGGGGTCGGGTTTGTAGGAAGACCGGTATACCACCGGCGTTCCTACCTGCCAATCGCCGATGGAGATCGTACTTTGCGCCGGGGTTATGGAAATAGAGCTTTTTGCGCCTGACGAAGAGGTATAGCCGATCTCGGTGGAAATGTTGGTGCCGTCGGGCGGGTCATTAAAGGTCGCTGTAATGACATTGTTCGCATCAAGACCGGTGCTTTTCACGGTCCTGTTCACCAGGCCTGCAAGATAGAGATCGCCATATACGTTCACATTGTTTACGGTAACCGGTATGGATCTGTTGCCCTGGTTATCGAAAGCGTAAATAGTAAAAAAGTAGGTGCCTTCGGCCAGGTTGCCGACAACCCCTCCAGTGAACTGCGATTGCATTTTATCAGGTACATTCAGGATGGCCGAGTCCGCAAGATCGCCCCAATAGATGATATACTTCGATATGGTGGGATCGGTGCTTGGCGTCCAGATAAACTGCACCCTTTTGTACCCGGAGCTGACGGTTATATTTGAAGGAACTCCGGGGTAAATGATCTCTTTATCTTCCAGGTATTTTTTGTAGTCGGTATCCAGTTTCTTGCAGCCTGAAACAGCCAAATATCCTAGGATAGCCAGTATGAAAAGAGCTTTATCTGATATATTATAAGCTTTCATAAAATAATATTGTTTATTTACCTCCGTAGAAAGTTAATTCGGTTATATAGGTGACCTCATTTCCTCCCCATGTTTTGGAAACAGCCCACCTTAAGAACTTGACTTTGGGAGAGTTCACCGGGAACTCAAAGTCGACGCCATCGGACCACCATTGTATATCTGCCTGGGTC
>DASZVM010000316.1:0-4695 GCA_035547295.1 Puia sp.
TCCCGGGTATTTATTAAAATAAGTGGATGCTTTGTAGCCGAGATTGATCACCTCTGTCTGAAACTGCATCTTTACAAGATCGGGGTCCAGGCGTTTCATCAATGCGTCGTAGATCAACTGACCGTCGAGCTGGTGGAATTCGAAATCGTGGTTATGGAAACCTGTCTGCAAACCGGCTTTTTTGATCTTTTCAGCTGCCTTATTCAGCTTGTCCGCCGAAGCCAGATAGTCATCCAGCTTAGCTTCTTTTGGCAGCCAGAAGGTGGAGCAGATCATCTGGCTCAGGCCCAGATCATGGGCGAATTCGATCCGTTCATCCAGCGGGCTGTCAAACTCACCAAAACCGAAATGACAGCTGGGGCAGCCAAGTCCGGCATCGTTGATGATCTTACGCATATCGGATGCCTTCATACCCACCAGCGGTCCATAGCCGATGTCGGCATAGCCCTTTGGCGAGCACATCTCCGTGATCTGATAACCTTGTGCGGCCATCATTTTTAGCGTACCGGGAAAATCCTTTGCCAGCATATCCCTGATGGGGAACGTCTGGAACCCTATCGGCATATCCAGCATCCGGGCATGCGCCAGCAGCTGTGAAGGCAGGTGCGACAAGCCAAGGGCGGCGCCGGCCCCTGCGGCTAATTTGCCGATGAATCCCCGGCGGTTGATCGTTCTCATTTCGATGGTTTTTGTATCGTTATCAAATGGCGGCAGGGTCCCATCCCTGTCTGTATGCACGGTCCAGATATTTATTGGCATCCGGGGCATTTGTTACAGACTGGCCGGCAGCGTCATATTTCAGCATCTTATTTGCCCTCAATGCGGCTGCATACAGGTTCACAGCCTCTGTAAGATATTGAGCCTGGTCAAAATTGCCGGGATATTGTTTTCCTGTCTTACAGGCTTCCACAAACAGGGGTAATGCGGCGGAGGTCAGCTGCACCTGGTCGCGTTTGTCCTTACCTGTTGCCGCGGGCGCCTCCATTTTCTCACCGGATATGATCTGCGGGTCCTGGACATTGAAGCCTGCAAGGATCTTTCCTTTGTCGCCTACGAACATCATTCCTTCCTCCGGCAGCTCTTTATTATCCCTTGCCAGCTCTTCAGGGATACAGGGGCGCATGCCGCCATCGTACCAGTAAAGGTCAACGGGGCCCCTGTTGTTACCTGCGGGGTAGCTGAACTTTACGGTGCTGGCCATGGGAAAGGAAAAATCGTTGTTCACCCGGAATGGGACGGCGCCGTTGAAGTCGCAGAAATGGCTTCTGTGTGGTTCTATCACGGTAGGGGAGGTAAGCTGTAATGCATTAAAAACGGTCCAAAGACTGTAATGTCCCATGTCGGCCATGGACCCTCCGCCGAAATCATACCAGCCACGGAATACCATGTGGGTATAGCTGGGGTGATAGGGTCGTTCCGACTCGGGCCCCAGCCAGAGGTCCCAGTTGAACCCTTCGGGAACAGGGGGCTTGCCGGCAGGCAGCTCAGGGTACTGCGGCCAAACGGGACGGTTAGTCCAGTTATGCACTTCTTTCAGTTTTCCGATGGCTCCTGCATTGATCCAGGCCATCACTGTCTCCATCGATCCGTTGGAGTCCCAGGGGATGAGGTGTGTTATCACTTTTGGATGGCTCCGGGCCATTTCTATCACTTTCCGGCCCTCGATGAGCCGATTGGATATGGGTTTGTGCACCAGCACGTGCTTGCCTCTTCGAATGGCTGCCATACAGAGCACGCCGTGCAGGTGGTCCGGCGTCATGATCTTTACGGCGTCCAGGTCCTTTTCTTTTTCCAGCAACTCCCGAGCATCGGCATAAGCGGTGCAGCCTTTGAATTTTTGTCCGGGTCTTGCATTGGCATAATAAGCATCGACGATGTCTTTTCCATTATCTCTTCCACCGGGAATGGTATTTTCGCCGCCGGGTTCCCAGTCAGGCTTATTGATGGTCTTGCGGATCTCATCTTTGAGGTAGTTGATGCCCCAGTCACGGTAGCCCCTGGCCTCTTTATTGGGGTCGCATACGGCTACCACCTGGATCTCGGGCACTGCCAGCAAGGGCAGCAGCTCCCTGATCCCTTGTGTGCCGACGCCGATGTAGGCGAGTGTGATCTTGTCGCTGGGGGCAACATATCCCCGGCCGAGCACATGTCTTGGAACAATGGTATAGGCGAGTCCGGCCGCGGCTGTCATTTCGACAAATTTTCGCCGGGTCATTGGAGGTGGAGCAGTTTCGGATCTATTCTCCTTTTTCATATAGCAGGCTTTTTTTATAGAAGGTATGGATACGGAATTTACGTTTTTTTTAGAAAATCCGTGCATTAGCTTTAATCGGATAGGATCGAAACGAATGGAAGGATTATCGCTGCGCCGTCAATGTCTGAATGCTCCCATCCGCGTTAAATTTCAATTCGGTGACCTTTACATTCCGCAAATGCGTCTTACCGCTGAGCTGGGTGTCATGATAAAAAAGCCACCATTTCCCATTGAAAGGAATGATGGAATGGTGGGTGGTCCAGCCTTCCACAGGGTTCAATATCACACCCTGCCAGGTAAAGGGCCCATAAGGTGAAGTACCTGTCGCATATACAAGTTTGTGTGTATCCCCGGTGGAATAGGTAAAGTAGTATTTACCGTTGTATTTAAACATCCAGGACCCCTCAAAAAAACGTTTGTCGTTGTCCTTTTCAAAAAAAGGTTTGTTGTCGCTGCCTACGATACTGATCTCCTTTACGGGTTCGGCCAGTTGCCGCATGTCGGGTCTGAGCTTTGCCACGCGGGGTAGAACGGCCGGCTCATCCGGCTTCCTGTTGCCTTTTGCGGGATCATATTTGTTATCGTTCCATTTTTGCAGCTGTCCGCCCCAAATACCGCCAAAATACATGTAATAGCTGCCGTCGTCATCCCTGAACACGCAGGGATCGATGCTGTAAGTGTCTTTCATAGGCTCTTTCTCCGCAGTGAACGGGCCTTCAGGTCTGGAGCTGGTGGCCACGCCAATATGAAA
Source organism: Puia sp. (assembly GCA_035547295.1). Lineage (GTDB taxonomy): Bacteria > Bacteroidota > Bacteroidia > Chitinophagales > Chitinophagaceae > Puia. The sequence continues at coordinate 3,006 of DASZVM010000316.1, forward strand.
AACATCTTTTTTATCCTTTACGGGGAAATACAGATAGTAGGTATTATTTGCAAATGCCGCATCCGGCGCCCACAGCTGACGGCCGGCCCAGGGTATATTACGGATGTCCAGGGCTACGCCATGATCCGTCACCGCACCACCGACGGAGTCCATGGAAAGGATATGATAATCCCGCATATCGAAATGCGAGCCCAGGTCATCTTCGGGTATGCCGGTGGCCGTATCATGAGAGGGGTAAATATAGATACGTCCATTAAAAACATGAGCGGACGGATCTGCTGTATAGATCTTGGTTACAAGAGGTTGGGACAGATACTGCTTTTGCTTTGCAGTGGTGGTTGCCGAATCCGGGTTGGCGGCCGACCCGGCCGGCTCATTCTGTCCGCATCCGGCCATTATGAGCAAAAAAGCTGACGCAGACAGGATGGGATAATTTAGCTGTTTCATTATCAATGGTTTTTGATTGAAATACAATCGTTTACATCAAGTTATCAGCTAAATTTACTAAAAAATGTAATCGGTTTAAATTTTATTTGACCCGGGTATTCTTCAAATAGAGGATGGCACATCGGATATTGCACCAGTGCACAGGGTCAAAGTCGCCCTGGGGGAGGGCTTCGAGTCCGTCCAGCAGCTGACTTAAATAATCTGAAATTACGGAGGCAGACAAATGTTTTTCGCGCATTTTTTCGATAGAGTGGACAACAATCCGCTCTACCTGCTCGCAATCGCGCGCATGCTCCAGGTGAAGGAGGATCTTTTCCTTATATTCTTCGATTGTCATGGCAACGTTGTTCAATCGTCAGCAAGACTGAGCTATACTTCAAAGTTACCTCATTTTTTTCACCGAAGAAAGTTGGTCTTTATCGTGCTTAGCTCGGAGGGGTTAACATACATGTCAAGCACTACGGGTCCCGGGTGGGCCAGCGCTTCAGCGATAATTTATACAAATTACTCATATCTCTCCCCTTTTTAATTGCCGTACCGCATGATCACACGCCCGTGCCGTGAGCGCCATATACGTCAGGCTCGGGTTAAGACAAGCGCCGGAAGTCATACAGCTGCCATCCGTGATAAACACGTTGGGCACTTCATGCATCTGGTTATAAGCATTCAGCACGCTGGTCCGCGCATCCCGTCCCATACGGGCGATCCCCATTTCATGATTGGCATTCCCGGGATAGCTCATGGCCCCGGTGACTTGTATATTTTTATATCCGGCGGTAGTCAGCATATCCGTCGCGCTTGTGATCATATCGGCGTGCATGGCTTTTTCGTTATCGCGAAAGCTGCAGTCTATCACCAGCTGCGGTCTTCCAAAAGCATCTTTCTTGTCAGGATGCAACGTGACACGGTTGTCGCTGTATGGGAGGCATTCGCCATAGGCATAGAGGTTGATGCGCCAAGGTCCGGGCTCGGAAGCTGCGGTCTTCAGGTCAACACCGATGCCTGTGTCTTCGTCCCCATGTCCACGGTAAGCTTCGCCGCCAAAATGATATCCACGCAGGAAGCCATGTGTCTGCCCTGTTATATTCTGAAAACGGGGAATATAAATATTGGTGGGACGGCGGCCATAATAATAGCTGTCTGTAAAGCCAGGCACTTCAGCGGTGATGGACAGCCCCTTGTGATGATCCATCAGATTACGTCCCACCTGGTCGCTGTCATTGCCCAGACCGTTGGGAAAACG
>DASZVM010000317.1:0-3453 GCA_035547295.1 Puia sp.
AGAAATGCAGAATAACAGCACCGAAGCCAGACGGGTGGCCTTGTCCACGGAAAGGCTGATAAGGATGCTGCGGAAAGAGAGCCCCGCAACGATGTTGATCAATACCTGCGCCTTTATCAGTGTGATGAGCTTTGGCCCGAAAACCTTGAAGAACAAGGCTGGAACGACCCAGAACATGCCCCCCAGCGGAGTACCGAAATCCCTGAAAGGCAGCTGTCCCTCGCTTATCCTGTATGCCCCTTCCCAGGAAAGAAAGATGTTCACCCGGTAGGGTAGCCGTATAAAAAGAGGAACACAGGCCAGCAGGACGATGAAAAGTATCTCTGCTTTTGCAGCCAGGTTTCGGTTCATGATATTAATTTTAATTTTCCGGCAATATTATAAATTTTGACACTTTTCTTGTATTTTGTCGCGATAATTTAATGCTGTGGCGTACCTTAAACTCTTAAGACCAAAGGATTGGGCAAAGAATCTGTTTCTTTATATCCCTTTATTTTTCGGTGGCGAAATATTCAACGTTCAGAAGCTCCTCGATATTACTCTCGGGTTTATCGCTTTTTCATTTGTCGCCAGCAGCATCTATATCATCAATGACTACCGGGACAGGGAAGACGACCGCAAACATCCTGTAAAATGCAAACGTCCGCTGGCCGCGGGCACAGTGTCTCCCGCCGCAGCAATAGTCCTCTGCGTGCTGCTGCTGCTGGTAGGTTTTGGACTCTCCTGGTGGATCAGGGACAAATTCCTCTTTGTAATAGGTATCTACTTCCTGGTGAACCTGGGCTATTCCCTGGGTCTTAAATCCATCGCCATCCTCGATATCATCCTGCTGGCCATCGGGTTCGTATTACGTATCAAGGGAGGGTCCGTCATCTCCTATGTGCCTTTATCCGAATGGATCGTCATCATGGTATTCCTCCTGGCCGTGTTCATGGCATTGGGCAAACGAAGGGACGATGTGCTCTTGAAGCTCAGCTCGGGCACAGATATGCGCAGATCCATCAAAGGCTACAACCTGGAGCTGCTGAATACCCTGCTGGCACTGGTTTGCGCGGTCATCGTCGTGGCATATCTCATGTATACCATGGACCCGAAGACAGTAAGCCATATGGGCACTACCCGGCTTTATTACACTTGCATTTTTGTTTTTGCGGGAATTTTCAGATATTTGTCCCTCATTTACATCTCTACCGATTCCGGCTCGCCTACTAAGATCCTTTACAAAGACCGGTTCATTCAGATCACATTAGTCCTTTGGATCGCCAGTTATATAGTTCTCCTGTATGTCCTGAAAGACAGAACTTTTTTTAATTAAAAAATGCTGAACGCATGAAGAAAGATATTGCCAACTGGGGAAACTATCCGGTAATGGAAAGTGATGAGCAGAATTTTACCATGCTGGACGACATGACCCGCTACGTCCGGAACGCTGAAACATTCATTCCCCGGGGCAACGGCCGCTGCTATGGAGACGCTTCCCTGGCGGACAACACAGTATGCACGGTAAAGTACGATAAGATACTTTCCTTCGATGTTGCCGGCGGCATATTCGAATGCCAAAGCGGTATTACGCTGGACCAGGTGCTGGAAGTAGTGGTGCCCAAAGGATGGTTCCTGCCCGTTACACCCGGTACCAAGTTCATCACCATCGGCGGCGCCATCGCCAGCGATGTGCATGGCAAGAACCATCACGTGGACGGCTGCTTCTCTCATCATGTGGAAGAAATGGATATGCTGCTGGCGGACGGAAGCCTCGTCACCTGCGGCCCCGGCCTGCATACAGACCTCTTTGAGGCAACCTGCGGCGGCATGGGGCTCACAGGCGTGATCACCCGCGTAAAATTCCGGCTGAAAAAGATCGAAACGGCCTACATCCGCCAGAAACAGGTGAAGGCAGCCAACCTGGAAGAGATCATTCACCTCTTCGAAAAATACAAGGATTACACCTATTCCGTTGCCTGGATAGACTGCCTGAAAAAAGGAAAAGGGTTTGGCCGCAGCATCCTTATACTTGGCGAACACGCCGGCCACTCCGACCTGAATGCAAAACAACAGTCGGCTCCCCTGCGGCTGCCAAAGAAAAAACAGATCACCTTCCCTTTCAACCTTCCCTCCTGGGTGCTGAACAGCTTTACAGTAAAAGCATTCAACTTCCTCTATTACGGGAAGAACTTTAAAAAGGAGATCGATAATACTGTCAGCTACGAGCCTTTCTTCTATCCCCTGGACGCCATCCTTCACTGGAACCGCGGCTATGGCAAAAAAGGTTTTATACAGTACCAGTTCGTCGTCCCCATGGAAGCCAAACAGGGTCTGATAGAGATCCTGCGGCGCATCAGCGACAAAGGCCTGGGCTCTTTCCTGGCTGTGCTGAAGATATTCGGCAAACAGGACAGCCTCATCGGCTTCCCCATGGAAGGCTATACCCTGGCGCTGGACATCCCCGTGAGAAAGGGACTGTTCGAGACCCTGGATGAGCTGGATAAGATAGTGCTGAAGTATGGGGGACGCCTGTATATGAGCAAAGATGCCCGCATGCGCCCGGAAGTATTGAAGGCAGGCTATCAGCACCTGCCCCAATTCCTGTCCATCGTGCGTAAGTACAATCCTGACGGGAAGATCAGGTCCGTGCAATCCGACAGACTGGGCCTTACATCCCGGGTGGATATGCCCGTCTACACTCATGCCAATACAACATACTAACTAATTTATGCCTACTGTTCTGATACTTGGGGCCAGCTCGGACATGGCCGTTGCCATTGCCAAAAAATTTGCATCGGAAAAATATGATATCCAGCTGGCCGCCCGCAACAGCAGCCGGCTGCAGCCGCTGCAATCCGACCTGTCCATCCGTCACAATATAAAAGCCACCCTGCACGAGTTCGACGCGGAAAAACCGGAAAGCCATGGGACCTTCTTCTCTTCGCTGCCGGCCAGGCCGGATATCACGATCTGCGTGTTCGGCTACCTTGGCGATCAGCAGCGGGCTGAATCCGACTGGAAGGAATGCAGCCGCATCATCCAGGTGAACTACACGGGCGCAGTATCCATCCTCAACATCGTTGCAAACGCTTATGCGGAGGACGGCAGCGGCATCATCGCGGGCATAAGCTCGGTGGCTGGCGAAAGAGGACGGCAAAGCAACTATTTTTACGGCAGCGCCAAAGCAGGCTTTACAGCCTATCTTTCCGGTCTCCGCAACCGGCTGTTCCATCACAAGATCCATGTGCTCAGCGTACAGCCCGGCTTCGTTTATACACGTATGACGGAAGGCATGCCCCTGCCCAAACCCCTGACGGCAAAGCCGGAGGAAGTCGCGGCAGTGGTATACAAAGCTATTTTGCAGAAAAAGAATGTGGTCTATGTAAAATGGTTCTGGCGCTGGATCATGCTCATCATAAAGAGTATCCAGGACTTCATATTCAAAAAGCTCAAGCTCTAAAACTTCATCAA
>DASZVM010000318.1:0-3636 GCA_035547295.1 Puia sp.
CGGCGCGGACATCAACTGTATGGACGGTCAGTACGGCGCTACTCCGGCGGGGTGGGCCATCGAGTATCTGAGGGAAAAAGGCGGGTTCCTGGCCATCGAGATGGATGATATGGCTCACGCCATATGGCAGGGTGATACGCCATGGGTGGCCAGATGGCTCGAGCGGTTCCCTGGTCTTCGCAACGCCTGCGACCCGGATGGTACGCCGTTACAGCAAATAGCCAGGGCGGCAGGGCATAAAGAGATCATCAGGCTTTTTGAAGCAGAAAATGCAACTGTATAAAGGAGAAAAAGCAATCACATAGTTATGACAGATCTAAAAGTAGCCACGGCTCAATTCGAGAACCGCAGCAGCGACAAGCAGTACAACCTCGGCGTCATCAGTGAGCTGTCTGCAAAGGCGGCAGGCATGGGGGCAGACGTAGTCGCCTTTCACGAATGCAGCGTCACGGGCTATAGCCACATCCGTCATATGTCGAAAGATGAGCTGTGGGACCTGGCAGAGCCGATACCTGATGGACCAGGCGTAAAAAGCCTTACGGCCATTGCCCGGCAATCCAATATCGTGGTGCTGGCGGGACTTTTTGAAAGAGGCACGGATGGGAAAATATACAAAGCCTATGTATGCGTGGACAAGCAGGGGCTGGTGGCAAAATACAGAAAGATACACCCATTTATAAACCCCCATATCACCCCGGGCAATGAGTATGTGGTCTTCGATCTGTATGGATGGAAATGTGGTATCCTCATCTGTTACGACAACAATATCATCGAGAATGTGCGGGCCACGGCGTTACTTGGAGCAGATATCATCTTTATGCCTCATGTCACGATGTGCACGCCATCCACCCGGCCGGGTGCGGGTTTTGTGGATCCTGCGTTGTGGGAGCGCCGGGAGAGCGACCCTACTTCCCTACGGCTGGAATTCGACGGGCTGAAAGGCCGTGCCTGGCTGATGAAATGGCTCCCTGCCAGAGCCTATGACAATGGTATCTATGCGGTCTTCTCCAATCCCATCGGCATGGACGGCGATCAATTAAAGAATGGCTGCTCCATGATCCTGGACCCTTTTGGGGATATCATTGCGGAATGCCGTACGCTGGGGAACGATATTGCCCTGGCGACCCTGACGCCGGACAAGCTGGAAAAAGCGGGCGGGCGCCGGTACAGAATGGCTCGCAAGCCGGAGCTATACAAGGACATCGTGGGGCAGTCGAATGTTTCTCAGCAAAAAGTGGTATGGATGTGATCTAATCTTTCAGGACCAGCTCCTCGATGCTTCCATAGTTCTCGTAGCTGGAAGTGATCACTTTATCGCCCGGCTCCAGACCTTGCACCACTTCATAGTAATCCGAGTTATATCTTCCGAGCTGGATATTTACTTTATACGCCCGTTTACCGTCCGCGCTGACCTTAAAGATCCAGTTGCCTCCCGTCTGTTGATAGAAGCCGCCCCTTGGAAGCAATATCGCGGTGGTCTTGTCGCTGAGCGCCAGCGTTACCATCAATGATTGCCCCCGGCGAAGACCCGATGGCGTGCGTCCCACGAATTGCATGTCCACCTGGAAACGGCTGTTTGTTATCTGGGTAAAGACTTTTGTGATCTTCAGATTGTAGGTGGTATCCTTAAAGTCAAGGGTGCCTGTGAGACCTGTGTAGACTCTTGGGCTGTAATGATCGTCTACATCCATGAGGCTTACTTTAAAGCTGCCCATCACGTCTATCTGTCCGAAACGGTCCCCTTCCTTTTTTGTCTGCCCTATCTCCGCATCCAGCGAGGTGAGCTGACCTTCGACAGGTGCTCTTACGATGAGGTCGTTGACCCTTTGTCTTAATAATTCCAGCGCCTTCTGTGATCCCTGATAAGACTGTTTGATCTGCTCCAGCTGTCTGATGTTGGAAGTGGAGTCCTGTTTCATGATCTGATCATTTATCTTTTTCTTCTTCTGATAATAGATATAATCATGTTCCGCCTTTTTGAACTCCTGGGAGCCGATGACCTTTTTATCATAGAGCCGCTTATCCAGGACATAAACGCGTTCTGCGTCGAGGAGGCCGCTCTCGACGTCGGTCAGGTTGTTCAATTTGGAGCTGGTATTTTGCTCCGCGGCGATCCGTGAGATCTGGATCTGTGTCAGCAGGTCGTACACATTCGTTTGCTGTGTAACGAGACTTAATTCCAGTGCTTTATTCGACAGCCTTAAGATGGGGTCGCCCTTTTTCAGAATGACCCCTTCTTCAACATATTTGTCTTCTATCTTTCCGCCTTCCGTTGCATCCAGATAAATGGTTTTCATCGGCTGGATCGTGCCATTTTGTACAATGGTCTCCTGGAAGGGACCCTTGGTGACCGTGCTGATGGACAGGCGGTCGACCCGGACATTCAGCTTTGTCTTGCCGGATGTGAAATAAATGCTGCTGCAGATGAGGGCAACCAGTGCGGTTATGCCGCCATAGGTCAGGACCTTTTTTTTGGTCCATCTCTTTTTTTCAAGAATGATGTCCATACAGATCTGTTTTTGGAGATATCATCCCACATGTAGTATGCTGACAGGGAAGCTACATCACTGTCCAGTAGCGATATCTTATATAGAAGGTTCGTGCAGCCTGCGGCATTGAAGAAGGGGACACTTTTTCTATCCGCTGCACTATCAGGTCATCTTTTTTTATCTGGATCATCTTAAATGAGAACAGAATGAATAGCGATGAGATCAGCGGCAACACCAGACATTTCCGTACAAAGTTGGATGCGCTGCTGCGGGGAGACGCAACCATGTTCAATCTCCTCAATACAGGCGACTGGAAAAAATAATGAGAAGGGTCCAGGTATCTTCCCCTGTTATGACATTGGAGAAGCATCATTGCAAAAGAGGCGGTATCACCTTCTTCGACAGCCCCTGCGTCGGCCAGGAACTCATGTACCACGTTCAGCTCTTTCTGAATAAGCCAGTGGAACGGGTTCATCCACGCTATGCAGGTGACGACCTGTACGAACAGCTTATCGCAAGTGTGCCGTTGTCTGATATGGGTCATTTCATGCCGGAAGACCCTTTTGCCATTGCTGTCTGTTGCGGACATATCCTCTCTCCAGAATAAATTATTGAAAAAGGAAAAAGGCGCGCTCCCGATGCTTGTCCTGATAAAGTCGACGTTCCCAAGCCGGACATAGCCATTTTCTTTTTTGACACGATACACCCTGCTGATCTTCAGGATCATGACCGTCAGTAAAAAGAGACTGATCAGGGCCAGAGAGACGGCGATGACATAGGTATTCACCGGAGAGCTGCGATGCCCTGCCGGAGGATAGCTCAGGACGGTGATAAGCCTGTTGAATGACGGGCTTTCCGGCTTCTTTATATCGATGCAATTAAGATCCGCAAAGGGCAGTACCAGGCTGATGACCACGGCCGACAACAGATAGACCCTGTTATAGACATGGAACTTCCTGTTCCGCAAAGCCACCAGGTACCAGCCGTACAATATGCCGCTGACTATGATGGATCTTGCGATATATGCGATCAGGAAGGTCATATCATTTCTTGTTTTTCTTCAATTGCTGTAATAAGACTTCCAGCTCTTTGACGGATAATTTTTTTTCAGTTACCAAAAATGAGACGACATCGGGAAAGGAACCTT
>DASZVM010000319.1:0-4520 GCA_035547295.1 Puia sp.
ACAGGCTGCTGACGGCCGAGCCGGCGATGTATGAGAACCAGTTTACCATTTATGGATTTGAGTGGATAGACCTGTCGCACAGGGATGAGTGTGTCATCGTCTACCGCCGGAAAGGAAAGGACCCCGCGGGCGATCTGCTGGTGATACTGAACCTTACGCCCGTCGTGCGGATGGACTGGCCTGTCTATGTGTCGGGCAAGCAGGCCTGGAAAGAGATATTCAACAGTGATGACCGGAAATACTGGGGTACGGGCGATGTGTATAATCCATCGATCCCTGTACGGCTGGTGGATGCGGCTGAGGACAGGTATGAGATACGGGTGCATTTACCGCCGTTGGCGGGGATTGTGCTTAAGTGATCTTACCGTTGCTGTCCATTGTGCCGGCAGCTATATCACATTCTCTCCGGCATACGGATCCCCAACAGCCCCATGGCGGATTGCAGCACAGTGGCTGTAAGCTGGGAGGCTTGCAGACGCAATGCTTTTTTCCCCGGTGTTTCGGCACTCGCAATGGAGTGTTCACCATAAAAAGAGTTGAACGTCTTTGCCAGCTCGAACGCATAGGCGGCAACGACCGAAGGGTTCATTTCCGCCACGGCCTGAGCCAGCACAGCGGGATATTTCTCCAGTGTTACGACAAGCTTTTTTTCCAGGGGCAGCAACGTAGTGTCGACCCCGGCTCCCGTAGACTGTCCTGCTTCTTTACGAAAGACGCTGCGGATCCTTGCATAAGCATATTGTATGAACGTAGCGGTATAGCCATGCAGGTCGATGGATTCGGAGGGGTTGAATACCATTCTCTTTTTGGGGTCCACCCTTAATAAGAAAAATTTAAGACCTCCGATCCCGATGGTCTCGTACAGCTCTTTTAGCTCTTCGGGAGTAAATCCCTCGGTCTTTCCTGGTTCCTTCGTTTTGATTTCCGCCTCTTTTATCATTTCATCCAGCAGGTCGTCCGCATCCACGACAGTGCCTTCCCGGGTCTTCATCCGGCCCGTAGGCAGCTCGACCATCCCATAGCTGAGATGGTAGATACCGTCGGCAGAAGGGAGCTCCAGCTTTTGACAGATGAGCTTTAGCACCTTGAAGTGATAGTTCTGCTCGTCTCCCACCACATAGATGCTTTGATCGGCTTTGTATTCCTCGTATTTTCTGACAGCCAGACCGATGTCCTGCGTTATATATACGGCTGTCCCGTCCTTGCGTTGTACGATCTTCTGGTCAAGTCCGTCGGCTTCCAGGTCGATCCATACGCTGCCATCCTCCTTACGGAAGAACACCCCTTTTTTCAGACCGTATTCCACCAGCTCTTTACCTAATATATAGGTATTGCTCTCATAATAGATCTTGTCGAAGTCGCTGCCGATCCTTTTATACGTCTCGTCAAAACCAGCGTATACCCAGCTGTTCATGGTACGCCATAGCTCCATGACATCGGGTTTGCCGGCTTCCCAGTCCACGAGCATTTGCTGGGCGGCTTTCATTATTTCCGTAGCATTCTCGGCTATTTCTTTGACCTCATCTTTTGCCGCTTTCAATTTTTCCTCCAGGCTTCCCCGTTGCTTATCATTTGTCGCCTTTGAGATCTCTATTGGCAGTTTAAATATCTCTTCCAGGTGCTTTCGCAGGGTTAGGCGTGTCTCTCCATCTACCGCCCCGTCATCTCCTTTTTCAAAAGCTTCCATTATGGGCTTGGCCTGTTTTTTCAACTCTTCCCCAAACTTTACATAATAGTCTCCCACCAGGTGATCTCCCTTGATGCCGGTGCTTTCAGGAGTTGCTCCATTCGCAAACCGCAGCCAGGCGATCATGCTTTTACAGATGTGGATCCCCCTGTCGTTGGCGATACAGGTCTTCACGATGTCATAACCGCCTGCTTTATAAAGGGCGGCCACGCTCCAGCCTAGGAAATTGTTCCTCAGGTGACCCAGGTGGAGGGGTTTGTTCGTATTGGGTGAGGAATACTCGACCATTACTTTTCTGCCATTGCTCTCCTGCCGTCCAAAACGGTCGTTGGTGTGATGAGCAGACAGGAATCCCGTCCAGTAGGCATCGGATACCGTCAGATTGAGAAACCCCTTGATCACATTGAATGCCGAGAACAGGTGCGGATGGTTTTTGAGCAGGGAGGCCCCCAACTCATTGCCCAGCGCTTCCGGAGACTTTTTCAGGCTTTTTACAAAAGGGAATAACACTACCGTGTAATCACCCTCGAATTCGGGTTTGGTCTCATTGACCTGTATATCTTCGGGGTTTATGCTGTGCTGATAGCTATCCAGAAGGGTCTGTCCGGCGGCTGATCTTATCTGACTGATAATGTCCATTTTCACTAATTGGCTGCGAAGGTACTGCATGCCGGCGAAATGGTGCTTGTTAACACTTTTAAATACGGAAAAGACAGGAAAAACGCGTATTTATAGGTATCTTCGTGTCTTCAGACAAGATGGAGCAAATGGCAAAAAAGCTGATCATATCGTTTATTGATTTCTTCTATCCTCCCTTCGGCCGGCTGATGCCCCTGCAGACCTTTCGCTATGCCGCCTGCGGGGGGGCGAATACCGTGCTGGACATCGTCATGTATGCCATTGCGTATAATTTTATCCTGCACAAACAGGACCTCAACCTGGGTTTTATGGTATTCAAACCCCATATCGCCTCGATCATCATCGCATTTTGCGTGAGCTTCCCCACGGGATTCTTCCTGATGCGCAATATTGTCTTTACCCAGTCGACCTTGCAGGGCAGGGTGCAATTATGGCGGTATTTTGTGCTGGTGATAGTCTGTCTCTTCCTCAACTATGTTTTTATCAAGCTGTTCGTTGAGCAATTCCATATTTATCCCACCATTTCCAAGGTATTGACTACCATCATTGTGGTATCTTTTAGCTATCTCACGCAGAAGAATTACACTTTCAAGGCGGAACAAAGCCGGCAGACGGTGGACCTGCCGCCGGGAGAAAAGCTAAAGTTATGATCCGCCGTTAGTGCCCCGCGGGCTTTAATTCAAATTTAATGACTGGGTTTCAGACTTTTATAATAATTTTCCTGGCATAGTTTTAGCCGCACTCCAACAACCTCTAACAAGATTTGTTATAATTATAAAAAGGAAGCCTGCATGATCACAGTCATTATTCCCGCGCTTAATGAAGAAAAGACCATACGGAATGTTATTCAGCAAGCCAAACGGAATAAATTGGTGGACGAGATCATAGTGGTGGACGACCTTTCGCTGGACAATACTATTATCGAGGCAAAGAAGGAAGATGTACGGGTCATCACCAGCACGCATGTCGGCAAGGGAGATTCCATGCGGGAAGGGATGATGATGGCAAAGAATGAGATCCTGGTGTTCCTGGAAGGAGACACGCCTTATCATGCGGAAGACATCGTGCAAAAGCTGACAGAACCTCTTATGCGGGATGAGGCGGATTTTGTAAAAAGCTATTACGAGCGGCAGACAGGACGCGTTACGGAAATACTGGCCAAACCGCTGCTGGAATTCTTTTTCCCACATTTATTACAGTTCAAACAGCCGTCCAGCGGCATGATCGCCGGCAAGAAATCCTTTTTCCAGAAGGTAGAGTTCGATAATGATTATGGAGTGGACATCGGTCTGCTGATCGACATGCATAACGTGCGGGCCCGGATACAGGAAGTGTGCATCGGTGAAGTGGAGAATGACAGACAGCCCTTGCATGTGCTGGGAAGAATGGCCAAACAGGTGGCCAATGCTATTTTCAAACGGGTAAATATATTTGATGGTGGCAGACGGCAGGAAGAAGATCCCATGCAGATGATGCGTGAACAGGTAGAGTTTGCCCTGAAGGAGATGGTACGGCAGCCAAAGAAAATGATCGTCTTTGACATGGACAATATCCTTTTGCAGGGGAGCTTTATAAAAAGCGCCGCCAATAAGTTCGGGTTCCGCAGGGAACTGGATGATATCATGGCCCAGGACAAGAGTAATTATATAAAGACCCAGAAGATCGCCCGACTCCTGGAAGGGAGGACCTTTGCCGAGCTGATCAATGTTGTGGAATCCATTCCCCTGATCGGGGATGCGGTGCAGGTGATCCGGGAACTGCAGGTGCGGGGTTATGTCTGCGGTATCATCAGTGACAGCTATCATGCCATTGCCAACCATGTCAAAAATCTTTTGGGACTTGATTTCACATTGGGCAATGAGCTGGAATTCCAAAAAAGCGTAGCCACCGGCGAGGTGAAGATCCCTTCCCAGCTTTTAAAGGATAAATTCAGCCAATGCGACCATGATCATTGTAAAAGCAATATGTTCCAATATATCCTCCATCGTTTTGGCATCAGCCTCGCTGACTCCGTGGCGGTTGGGGACGGGGAGAACGATATTTGCATGGTCAAAATGGCGGGAACCGGGATTTCTTTTAATTCTACGACTCCTGCCGTAGACGAGGTGGCGGATTATACTTTCCGGGAACAATCCTTAAGGCCTGTCCTTGAAGTAGTTAGATAAATTTTTAAGAATGCCGGAACAAAGAGGCT
>DASZVM010000320.1:0-13695 GCA_035547295.1 Puia sp.
ACCATGTCCCGATGAACATCCCCAGGCCATACGTGGCAAATGTAAAAAGCCCCTGGGCGGCATTCTTGATACGCTCGCCCGCCTTTTTCTCCGTATACATATAGCCCGTCACAAAGAAGAAATCATAACAGACGCCATGCAGGATAATGCCGGCATACAGCATCCAGGTATTGGCGCCCGTGTCACCATAGGCAAAACAGATATAGCGCAATATCCAGGCGGTCATGCCCAGCAGCAGCATCTTTTTTACCCCGATGCTGTTGAACAGGAACGGGATGGCCATGATGAACAAACCTTCCGACAGCTGGCCCATGATCATTTTGCCGGCTGCATTCTTCATGCCCAGCTCATTGAGGAAGGGATTTGCAAACCCATAATAGAAGGAAAGGGGGATACATACCAGGATGGCGGCTATGAAAAAGATAAGATAGGGCTTGTTCCTGAACAGGATGAAAGCCTGTGTCCCCAATGAAGCGGAGGCATCCGTGGCAATCCCCTTCGGAGGGGTATTGGGCAGGAAAAAGCTTGTCAGGCCCAGGAGCAGCGAGGCTGCGGCAGCCAGGTGGAAGGTAGCGGGGGATTTTTCCCAGCCCAGGTTGCCTACGAGCAGACCCGCAACGATCCATCCGAGGGTGCCGAATACCCTGATCCAGGGGAATTGCCGGCCGGGGTCGTCCATCTGGTAGAACGCCACGCTGTTGGACAGCGCGATCGTCGGCATATACAGGAGGGAATATAGCAGGATGACCCAGTAAAAAGCCGTATTGTCACCGATGGTGGAAGCAAGGAAAAGCAGGACAGCGCCTAACAGATGCATGACGCCCATGATACGCTGCGCGGCAAAGTACCTGTCGGCCACCATGCCTATAAAAAAAGGCGAGATCATGGTGGCGATGGCCAGGGCGCTGTACGCGGCCCCGATCTGTACGCCCGAAGAGTGGAGCTTTTCTCCCATGTAGGTTCCCATGGTAACATACCATGAACACCAGATGAAATATTCCACGAACATCATGAATGCCAGCTGAACGCCTGTTCTCATTTTCATATACTACACATTATATTAGAAAAACGCGACAATTTAAGGATAAAATATTTTTCGAAAGGCTTTATCTTGCAGGTTGATCCTGATCTGTTATGCGAACATTTGAAGATACTTACCGGCACAAGGGCATGCGCAGACAATTGGTGGACCTCATCCGTCAGAAGGGCATTTCCGACGAGCGGGTGCTGGATGCCATCCTGCATATACCCAGGCATTTTTTTATAGATTCGGCTTTGGACAAGACCGCATACGAGGACCGGGCCTTTCCCATAGGAGAGGGGCAGACCATTTCCCAGCCCTATACGGTGGCTTATCAAAGTCAGCTGCTGGATGTAAAGCCCTTTGAAAAGGTCCTCGAGATCGGTACGGGCAGCGCTTACCAGGCCTCTGTGCTGGCGGAGATGGGGGCCCAGGTATATACGATCGAGCGGCAGAAAAAGCTCTTCGAGGCCAACAAGCTTTTTCCTTATCTGAAAAAATATCGCAACCTGAAATTCTTTTATGGGGATGGCTACGAAGGGCTGCCCACCTACGGCCCCTTCGATAAGGTCATCGTGACGGCTGCCGCCCCGTATATCCCCTCCAGGCTGGTAGAGCAATTGAAGACAGGCGGGAAAATGGTCATCCCCGTAGGTGTATCGGGAGAAGGCCAGGTACAGCGCATGCTTCGGCTTACCAAACGTGCGGATGGCGGTGTGGATGAGGAGACATTTGACAATTTTTCCTTTGTACCCATGGTAGAGGGAAAAAACCACTAAAGAAAATCCACCACCTGCCGCATGACATCTTTGTCACGGTAGATCTTTCGATGACCCAGTCCTTTTGTAAGGATCCACCGGACATGAGAGTGACCTTCTTCCCTGACAGGGATCGTATCCTTCAAAGGGGTGATGGAGTCGTCCTCGTCCTGCACCCATAATACGCCCGCCTTTATCTGGCGGAGCGCGCGTCTCAGGGAGAACCAGGAGAAAGGGAGGTTGTAGAGACTGTATCCATATGCGTCGAATGCCGTACGTACCTCGTCGTTCAGTTCCAGCAATTGAAAGAACATATCCACGGCAGCGGTGGCTTCGACGGCCGGCGCAATCAGCACTACCCGCGTGGCGTCGTCATGAGGGACGGATGCCAGGAAGAGGCCCAGTGCCAGCGCGCCCAGGGAATGCCCCATAAAGGAATGGATGGGGCCGTACTTGTCATATACGGTCCGGATCATATCCATGTACAGCGGCAGCGTGATACGCCGTCCGCCGGACTGGCCATGGGCGGGTGCATCAAAGGCCAGCACCTCATATCCTTTTTTTAGGAATGCATTGATATATTGTTCGAAATTGCGGGACGAGGATTCGAAGCCGTGGAGGATCAGCACCTTTTTCAGGGTGTTTGAGTAAGCCTGGTGGGGCAGCCAGCGATGGCCGCGTATAGTGCATCCTTCCAGGGGGAAGGAGAGTTTTTCCCCTTTTTCAAATATTTCCGGCCAAGGCTTGCGGGATTTGCGGCGGGGCGTACAAAAGAGGTCAAAAGCTTTTTTAGCAGCTTTTTCGGTTGACACCAGTGAAAGGATCCGGAGGCGTGCACGCACGTATTGAATGGCCAGTTTTTGCTTAAAGTTCATTATAAACAAAGATAAGTTATGCGGATGGTAATCATTGGGTCGGGGAATGTGGCTACGGTATTGGGCCGGCAATTCATGGAAGCAGGGCACCTGATCCTGCAGGTGTTCAGCAGACAGCAGGAGCATGCCGCGCAGCTGGCCGGAGTGTTGCAGTGCGGCTATACGTCCCGTTGGGAAGAGCTGGACAAAAGCGGGGACGTGTATCTGGCCGCCCTGTCGGACGATGCGCTCCGGGACCTTCATAACCATCTTTCCCTGCCGGGTAAGCTGGTGCTGCATACGGCGGGTGCCGTACCCAAAGAAGCGCTGCTGGGTGTCAGTGTCAACAGCGGCGTGCTTTATCCATTGCAAAGCCTCCGCAGGGAATTGAAGCCTTATCCGGAGATACCGCTGCTGACGGACGCCAACCAGGAGACCGATCGGCAACGGATAACCGATCTTGCCCGCAGTATCAGCCGCCAGGTGTCGGCGGCCGATAACAGCATGCGGCTAAAGCTGCACCTGGCTGCCGTGCTGGTAAATAATTTTACGAATCATCTCTATGTGCTGGCCGATCAATACTGCAGGAAAGAGGGGGCCGGTTTTTCCCTGTTGCTGCCCCTTATCCGGGAGACTGCCGGAAGGTTGTCGCGGGTGGCGCCGGGGGACGTCCAGACAGGTCCGGCGGTACGGGGTGACGAAGCTACCATTGCAAGACATTTGGAGCTAATAGATAACTATAAGGATATTAAAGAAGTATATACGTTGATGACCCGGCAGATCAGAGAAGGGGGACAACAGTGAATTTCACCAAGGATTTTCCAGGGATTAAGGTAGTTTTGCACGGCCGGCCAAAGGCATCGGAGACAAGGCAGGAAATGTTAAAATCAATCAGCTATGAGCGTTCTTGAAAAATTTAAATCGATCAGGACTTTTGTGTTCGATGTGGACGGAGTGATGACGGATGGCAATGTACAGGTGACGGATAAGGGTGAGCAGTGGCGGACAATGAATACAAAAGATGGATATTCCCTGCAGCTGGCCGTCAAAAAAGGGTACAGGGTGCTGGTGATATCGGGCGGCCAGTCGGAAGGCGTGCGGCTTCGCCTGGAGGGATTGGGTATAAAAGATGTGTTCCTGCATGTAAAGGATAAAATGGAAAGGTTGCGGGCTTATATGCAGGAACATGACCTGGGCATCGAAGATATGCTGTATATGGGGGATGATATTCCGGATTATGCAGTGATGAAGCAGGTGGGACTGGCTTGCGCGCCCGCGGATGCGGCGCCTGAGATCCGCCATATCGCAGCCTACATCTCATCCTTTAACGGCGGGCATGGGTGCGTACGGGACGTCATTGAAAAAGTCCTGAAACTAAACGGTCACTGGGAGCTGGATACCTCAATCGCTTCAAAGTAATGGCTAAAAAATCCTCTATGTTCCGCTTGCTGGGCGCATTTTTCAGACTTATCCGATGGCCCAACCTTGTGTTCATCGTCCTGACACAGGTGTTGTTCTATTATTGCATCCTGCTGCCCAGCTTCAACGGCAGGTATGCCAGCTATGAGAATGCTTTGCGATCGGTGTGGTTCTACCTGTTGTCGCTGTCTTCCGTCCTGATCGCGGCCGCGGGATATATCATCAACGATTATTTCGATCTGAACATCGACAGGGTGAACAAGCCGGACAGGCTGGTGGTGGACAAGATCATCAAACGACGCTGGACCATCCTGTGGCATTGGATACTTTCCGGTCTTGGGGTGCTCATCGGGGCTTATGTCAGCCTGAAGATACGCAACCCTTTTGTAGCGCTGGGTAATTTCGGCTGCGTGGTGCTGTTATGGTTTTACAGCACTACCTTCAAACGCCGGCTGCTGATAGGGAATGTCCTGATCTCGCTGATGACAGCCTGGGTGATCCTCGTCCTGTATGTCGCCGAGTTCAAGCTGGCTGTTTTCAGGGATCCCGTCTATCACCAGATGTTGTCCAGGCTGTTCAAGTTTGCCAGCTTGTACGGCGGGTTTGCTTTTATCATCTCGTTGATACGGGAAGTGGTGAAGGACATCGAGGATATGGATGGGGATGCCCGTTATGGCTGCCGGACCATGCCGATCGTCTGGGGGGTGAATGCCGCCAAGGTCTTTGCGGCCACGTGGCTGGTGGTGCTCATCGGCAGCCTGGCGG
Source organism: Puia sp. (assembly GCA_035547295.1). Taxonomy (GTDB): domain Bacteria; phylum Bacteroidota; class Bacteroidia; order Chitinophagales; family Chitinophagaceae; genus Puia. The sequence continues at coordinate 4,818 of DASZVM010000320.1, forward strand.
TGATCCAGTTCTATGCGCTGCAGAATGGCTGGTGGCTCATCCCGCCGTATTGCGCCATCCTGATCATCGTGCCGTTGATCTGGATACTGCGAAAGCTTTACAAGGCGACGACGGCTGCCGAGTATCATTTGCTGAGCAACTTTATCAAAGGGGTCATGCTGGCGGGTATATTATCCATGGTATTTATAAAAATCGTATAGATGACAGAACGTATCGTACTTGCTTCCGGGTCTCCCCGGCGCAAGCAATTGCTGGAATGGGCGGAAGTTGATTTCGAAGTGATCGTTGCGGATACGCCGGAGACTTATCCGGCAGGACTGCCGGTGGGATTGGTGCCGGTGCATATAGCAAGGAACAAGGCCCTGGCGGTAAAGAAGCAGCTTTCCCCGGACAGGATCGTACTGGCTGCGGATACCGTGGTCGTCCTGGAGGGAGATATCATCGGCAAACCCAGGGACAGGGATGATGCCGTCAGTATCCTCACCCGTCTGGCAGGCAACCAGCATGAAGTGATCACCGGAGTGATCCTCGCCTGCGGAGAACAGGAGATCGCTTTTGCCGACAGCACGGACGTATATTTTCATGAGCTGACAAGGAAGCAGATAGAAAACTATGTAGATAAATATCGCCCTTATGACAAGGCCGGAGCCTATGCCATCCAGGAATGGATAGGAGTGGTAGGCATCCGGGCCATCGAAGGGGATTTTTACAATGTGATGGGGCTGCCGGTCAGCAGGGTGGTACAGGAGCTGGCGCAGCTAAGGGCATGCCTCGTATAACATAGATCGCGGACAGGCCATAAAAAGTGGCTTGTTATGAAAGAATCATTATTACAGTCGATCTGGCAACATCAATATTTCAATTCCCGCGACCTGCAGACCACCACAGGTGAGACGGTGCAGGTGCTGTCACCGGGCCGGCTTAACACAGATCAGGGGCCCGATTTCTTTGATGCCAGGATAAAAGTAGGTGACACCTGTTGGGCAGGCGCCGTGGAACTGCATGTAATGGCGTCCGACTGGCAGCGGCACGCCCATGGAACAGACAGGAATTATCAAAATGTCATCCTTCATGTCGTATGGAAAAACGATACGGAGGAGAGAGGTATGCCCACCCTGGCATTGGAGGGCAGGGTATCCAAATGGGTGTTGCGCCGCTATGAGCAGTGGACGAGCTCCCGGGACCTCATCGCCTGTCAGGGGCGGCTCCCGTGCATCGGCAAAGATATCTGGCTGACCTGGAAGCAACAGCTGATGGAACAGCGGCTGCACAGGAAGGCCGGGGTCATCGGAGGATATCTCGCGGCCAATCATCAACATTGGGAAGAGACGTGCTGGTGGCTGATGGCCCGTACCTTTGGCGGGCCGGTCAACGGGCCGGCGTTCGAGACGATGGCCAGGAGCCTCTCTATCACCCTGCTGGCCCGGCAGGACAGGAGGGACCTTTGCCGGGAGGCCCTGCTGATGGGACAGGCGGGTTTGCTGGAGGGGGCCTTCACAGACGAATATCCCGGCAAGCTGCAGCAGGAGTTCCGGTTCTTACGTACCAAGCACCGCCTTCCGGCCATTTCTGCTACCGTGCATTTCCTGCGGATGCGACCGGGGAATTTTCCTACGATACGGCTGGCGCAGCTGGCAGGGCTGCTGGCCGTCTCTCCCTTCTGGTTCAGCCGGGCGAAAGAGGCTGATGATCCGGAAGAAATAAAAACGCTGATGAATGTTGCAGCGACGCCGTATTGGAACCAGCACTTCGTTCCTGACCGCCCATCCCCCGAAAGGGTTAAATGGCTGGGCAAAGACATGAAGGACAGCCTGCTCATCAATACATTCATCCCGCTGTTATTTGCCTATGGCGTCCGGCATGATTCACCGGGGCATTGTGAAAAGGCCATCCGCTGGCTGAGATCGCTGAATGCGGAAAAAAATGCCGTTACAGACAAATGGGCGCGCCTGGACATCCGTTGCAGTCATGCGGGAGACTCTCAGGCCTTGCTGGAGCTGTGGCAGCAATATTGCGAACCCAGGCTTTGCTTACAATGTGCTATCGGAAAAACGCTGCTTGGATCAGGCCGGTAGAGGGACCTTATCCCAGTTGAATGCCACTTTTACCTCGATGTCGGGGTGGAGGCTGTACATGACAGGACAGGTATGGGCTATACGTTCCAGTATCAATCTTTGCTTTTCATCGGCCTGGAAAGAAGGGGGCCATTCAAAGCTGACATCGATGCCGCCGATGCGGCGAGGGTCCGCCTTCATGATCTTTTGGACGGAGATCTTCATGCCTTCCAGGCTCAGCTGCAGGTCCTTTGTCTTTATGCCCATGGTAGTGGCCATACAGGCCGCAAGGGAGGTGGCGGTCAGGTCGGTGGGGGAAAAACGCTCCCCCCTTCCCTGGTTGTCCGTGGGGGCGTCTGTCTCTATAGAAGTCCCGGATTGAAGGTGGGTGGCAACCGTTCGTAGTTCTCCTTCGTAAATAACTGTAGAGGTCATTGTTCTTTTTTACCTAAATTTACGCGAATTAAAACATCCCCGGTGAAGAAACTTTTCTTGTCTACGCTGAGCCTGATCATTCTCATCAACCTTTTTGCCCAGGACAGCACCGGGGTTTCCCGGTCGGGCCGCGAAGGCAGGAAGAATGCCAAAAGACAAAGGATCAACAATCTGATAAAAATGGAAGAGGAAGGGGATCTCATCTTCAATAAGCATAATATATTCGGCATCCGCCTGGCAACAGATGGGTATGGCATCAATTTCGAGAAAGGAAAGTTTAAAACGCCTTCCAGGACCATGCTTTTCCAATTCGAGCTGAATGAAAAGAAGAGTCCCAAGGAACATAAGATATCTTCCGGCGATGGTAACTTCAACTATAGTTCGGTGGTGCCCTATAAGCTGAATAATTTTTACATATTCAAGCTGGCGGTGGGAGAGCAGCGGCTCATAGGAGGCAAAGGAAATAAGAATGGAGTGGCGGTAACGGCATTATATACAGGGGGCGTATCCATCGGCATGCTAAAACCTTATTATGTCGATGTGGTGAAACATAACAACACCCAGGAGTCCACCCGCATGACCTATGATCAGATATACAACGACACCACCGTATACGAGGTCCAGGGCGCTTCCGGTTTTACCGTGGGCTGGGGGCATTTGTCTATAAAGCCCGGTCTGAATGCCAAAGGCGCCATGCGCTTTGACTATGGCCGGCTGAACCAGACCGTCACCGCCATCGAAGTAGGGCTTACAGGGGAATATTACTTCTCAAAGATACCCCAGGTCATGATGGTGCCGGAGAAGAGCTTCTTCTTTAATGCGTATGTTCAGATCATGTTCGGCAGCCGGAAATAGACCGCCCGGGCTCCTGTAGTTCGGTGTGCCTAAAGTGCGTAAATTTGCTCCATGCAAGCACAATCCAATGTCACCCCCTGTGGCGACAATGAACCTAAAGCAAAGAAACCCAACTGGTTACGCGTAAAGCTCCCCATAGGTGAAAGTTACAAGCACGTCCGTGGCCTGGTAGATACACATAAATTACACACCATTTGTGAAAGCGGCAATTGTCCCAATATGGGGGAATGCTGGGGAGAAGGGACCGCCACCTTCATGATCCTCGGCAATATCTGTACCCGGAGCTGCGGGTTCTGTGCCGTGGCCACCGGTCGCCCCGACCCTGTGGATTGGGATGAGCCGCAAAGGGTGGCGGAAGCCATCTACCTTATGAAGGTGAAACATGCCGTCATTACCTCCGTGGACAGGGACGAACTAAAGGATGGCGGCAGCATCATCTGGCAAAATACCATCCGGGCTGTAAAGGCCCTGAACCCGGATACGACGCTGGAGACCCTTATCCCCGATTTTAAAGCCGAAAGAGAAAATATTGCCCGGGTCATCGAAGCGGCGCCGGAAGTGGTTTCTCATAATATCGAGACAGTAGAACGGCTTACCCGCCAGGTGCGGATACAGGCTAAATACTGGCGCAGCATGGAGACGCTGAAAGTGCTGAAGGAAGGTAATATGCGTACAAAAAGCGGTATCATGCTGGGACTGGGCGAACGTAAGGAGGAAGTGGTGCAAACCCTCCGGGACCTGCGGGGCAGCGGTGTGGATGTGATCACCCTGGGTCAGTATTTACAGCCTACGAAAAAACATTTACCCGTCGTCCGTTTTGTTCACCCGGATGAATTTGCCGAGCTGAGAGAGATAGGCTATGAACTCGGGTTCGATTATGTAGAGAGCGGACCGCTGGTAAGGTCCTCTTATCACAGCGAGCGTCATGTCATACCCGGCTATGGAAGGAACGAATGGCTGCGTCAAAAGCAAGAGATCGCGTGACAAGAAAAACCCTGATCTATCTGCTGACGGTTTGCCTGCCTTCCGCCGGCCTCATGGCACAATCAGCCTGGAAGAATGTGGATTCGGTTTACGGGCCCCTGCCGTCTTCCGTACATGTTTACCAGCGCAAGGACTCACTGGACGGCCGTCCTTTCATCGCTTATTATGTTTCCGCACAATTAAAAGACCGGCATCTCATCTTTTCCGATCAGATAGGACAGGGCAAAAGATTTACGCCCAGTCAGTATTATCAGCTGGAGCAATTCCCCCTGCTGGTGGTGAACTGTACTTTTTTTTCCTTCGAGACCAATGAGAATGTCAGCATGGTGATGAAAGACGGAAAGCTGGTGGCCTATAGCGCTCCTGCCCTGAAAGGAAAAGGGGAAGATTCTCTTGTATATTATTATCCCACGCGGGGAGCCATCGGCATCGACAGAAGAAGAAGGGCCGATGTAGCCTGGGTCTTTACGGATTCCTCCCGTGTAAAGCCTTACGCTTTTGAGGAAATGCCGGTAATAGCGAAAGGTGAGGCGAGCACTCCATCCATCTATGACCTCAATGACATCGAGTGGAAGTGGTGGAAGATGCGTACTGCGGTGGGTGGGGGCCCGGTGCTGATCCATGATGGCCGTATATGGATCACCTATAAGGAAGAACAGCTGTTCTATGGAGGCGAGCAGGACAGACATCCAAGGACAGCGATGGGGTATACAAAGGACGGCCGGCTGATAATCCTGGTTATCCAGGGACGAAGTCCCGGGGTGGCGGAAGGAGCTACCCTTGAGCAGGAGGCAAAGATCCTGTTGGACCTGAAATGTCATGAAGCGCTTAACCTGGATGGGGGAGGCAGCACCTGTCTGCTGGTGAATGGCAAGCGGACGATACAGCCCTCGGACAAAGAAGGCGAGCGGCCGGTGCCTGCGGTCTTCCTCATCCGCCGGCGTATGAAGAAATAATCCCGGTACAGTATATACGCTGTTACACGTTCCCACGTTTTATCTCCTGCAAAAATGCCAAGAAATTGCTATTGTCAGGTAGGCATGTTTATCGCAAATTTGTCAGTAAAAGCCCTTTATTATCGCTCCTATACACTAAACTCCTAATATGAAAAAAACACACCTGGTTTTTAGTCTTTTCCTGGCGTTGTCAGCCTGTTCCAAAAGCGACAAGGGAGGCAATCCCTCCGGCGGAACGGGTCTAACGGCGACCATCAGTACACAAATTGCAAAGACAGACAGTCTCAGCAGCTTTAACAAATTTCTCAAAGCGGCATCCCTCACCGATGCCGAGGTCGCCGAAGGCATCACCGTTTTTGCACCCTCCAACAATGCCTTTGGTAATGCCCCGGTGGATGGCAGCGGCCAGTTGCCGGATGCTTCCGTATTAAGGGACTATATTGTAAAGGGCGTGTTGAAAGAAGCCGACTTTACAAAAGGCAAGACCCTCACCTCCTTATCGGGAAAAACACTCACAGTCAGCGTCGTGGTGGACCCCGTAATCCTCGTGAATGGCATGATCATCACTATGAACGTCGTATCCGGCAGCGATAAATATGTCGTCTATAGTGCAGCGCAATTGCTAAATGCCCCCGCGCCTGTCTTTATCACCGTATGGGATGCGACGAAATGGAGCAGCGCCAAGCCGAAAGGTGAGACGGTGGCAGGGGCCAGCGTCTATTTATTCAAGACAGCTGAAGCGTTTGCCTCCAATGCCCAGCCTGATTACACCGGGACGACGGCGGCCGATGGTGTCGCGGTGATCAATGGCGTAAAACCCGGCAACTATTTTGTGGCCGCGGGCAAGGGGACGATCTCCAATAATTTTGCATTGTACACAGAAAAGGTCAATGGCGCATACCTCGGCTATGCGGCCGACACCGTGTTGGACCAGTCCGGCAACTTCATCTGGAAAGACGTGAACATGGACAGCAAGGTAGATGCAAATGACAAAACTGCGCAGCCCGCGCTGACTATTACGACGGAGAAGAGCAGACCGCTGGAGATCAGCGTGCTCATCGGCTCGTATTACAAGCGGCTGACCACCTTCGACGATGTCCAGGCAAAGCTGAATGAAGTGTATAACGGGTTGACCAGTTTATACCAGAGCCTGGTGATCATGGATGGCAGCCTGAGCGATGACGCTGGTTGCAGCTCCGGCCCCGGTACAGCGTATTGTCCCTTCGACGCTTTTACGATGACCCCCGTCACCAGCCCGTTGAATGCTATCTGGAGCGATGCTTACTTCAAAGGCATCCATAAGCTGAATGATGTTATAAAAAGCGCCCCGGGGTTGACGGTCAGCCAGGATCAGGTGAACGACCTGATGGGACAGGCATTGACATTACGCGCCTGGCTCTACCTGGAGCTGGCGACCTATTTCGGCGATGTGCCCGTGAGCAATGATGATATCAGCACTGACTTTTATCCCGATATATCGAGAGCGGCAGTAAACGATGTCTATTCGATGATACAGACAGACCTCAATCATGCGGCCGGCTGGCTGCCCACCACTCGTCCCGAGGGCAAGGCGGCCATTACCAGGTACGCCGCCGTCGCATTGCTGGCCAAAGCAGCCCTGCAGCAAAAACAGTATTCCATCGTGCTGCAAGCCACCGGCGACATCAAGAACAGCTACGCTTATACACTGGCCTCTTCAAATTCGTATTTCACCAGCCAGAATACCGGCGAGACCATCTGGGCGCCGGCTTTCTCGAACATCGGCACGTCGTCTACCTGGTATTTCGACGGCGTCTTTGGGGGTACCCAGCTGCAGTGGTGCCCCGTGATCAGGTATGCGGATGTGCTGCTGATGGATGCAGAGGCGCAGATCGCCAATAACAATCTGACGGCAGCTCAGCAGGACGTGAATTTGATAAGGGCGAGAGATGGCCAGGGCTCCCTGACCTTTGCCACGGCTGCAGATGCCAATGAGGGCCTGCAAAGCGCCTGGCAGCTGGACAAGACGCACCAGGGCGACCGGTATGCCAACCTCGTCCGTTGGGACAAAGCAGCGCCTGTCCTGGGCGCCAGCTGGCATGCCTGGAACATCGTGATGCCTGTACCGCAGAGTTTTATCAGCAGTTACCACAACATGATACAAAATGTAGCCTACTAATACCAAAAAAAACGCCGATAGGCGTTTTTTTTTAGGTTATAATTTCATATCCCAGACCAGGGCGCTGGCCCCCAAAATAGCCGCATCGGACTCTTTCAGGTGGCTGACGAGTATCTTCACCTTGTTCTGGAACACCTGGATCAGGTTGCTTTCCATGTTGTCCCGGGTGGGTTTGAGGATGAGGTCCCCGGCTTTGGTAAGACCGCCGAAAAGGATGATGGCCTCAGGGCTGGAGAACATGACGAAGTTGGCCAGGGCCAAACCAAGTATTTCTCCCGTGAAGTCAAAGATGTCCTTGGCCAGCTTATCTCCCTGGATAGCGGCTTCATACACTTTTTTCGAGTCCAGCTGATTTTTAGGGATATCCCTGAGCAGGCTGGCATCCTGGCTCTTTTCCAGCATCTCGATGGCTGTGAGCTTGACGCCTGTGGCAGAAGCATAGCTTTCCAGGGAGCCCATCTTACCCGTGCCCTCATGCAGGCGGCCGTGGGGGATAATGATGGTGTGACCCAGCTCGCCGGCAAAACCGTCGTGGCCATAGATCAATTTTCCATTGGCAACGATGCCGCTGCCTACGCCGGTGCCTAAAGTGATCATGATAAAATCCTTCATGCCTTTGGCGGCGCCATACATCATCTCTCCGATGGCAGCTGCATTTGCGTCATTGGTGAGGATGGTGGGGAGCTGGAATTTATTCTGTATGAGCTTGGCCAGGGGAATAATACCTCTCCAGGGAAGATTGGGGGCGTATTCCACGGTACCGCTGTAATAATTACCGTTGGGGGCGCCGACCCCTATGCCGCGCATACGGCCCGTACCGCCTGCCTTTTCGATAAGGATGGACAGATGGCTGTACAGCTCATCGATAAAGCTTTCCACCTGCGAATGTCCCCTGGTGGAGATATCACCGGAGAAGAGAACATTACCGATACGGTCGACGATCCCAAATTTTGTGCCTGTACCTCCGATATCAATACCGATGGCCAATGATTCGTAAGAAGAAGCGGCTTTTGCCATTAACGCTGATTTTGTGGATTGCAAATATATACCACTAACGACTAATGTCCTCCACCCGCTTCCATATTTTCGAAGTCAATCCCCTGTTTTCTCAGGATACCTTTCACGATAAAGGCAAAGAATGCCAGATATGCAAAACAGATCACCGGCACCCAGTATGACTGATGAATGCCGATGCCGGACATATCAGCCAGTTTACCCTGCAGGGGGGGAATGAATGCGCCGCCAAGGATCATCATGATGAGGAAGGCGGAGCCCTGTGAGGTGTATTTCCCCAGGCCTGCAATGGACAGGGCAAAGATGGAAGGCCACATGATGCTGCAGAACAGACCGCCGCTGAGGAATGCGTAGAGAGACACCCATCCGGTGGTAAACAACCCGATCAGCATGGAAATGACACCCAGCAGACCAAAGGTCAT
>DASZVM010000321.1:0-3290 GCA_035547295.1 Puia sp.
CAGAGAGCCGATGACAAAGGATATTTCTTCATGGAAACCTAATTCCAGGGACTTGTCGAATTCGTCCAGCACAAGGGTCCGTATGCTGCGGGTGTGAATATTATCCCTGCGGATATGATCGGCCAGCCGTCCCGGTGTCCCGATGATCAGTGCCGGTGCTTCTATAAGGTTATTTTCTTCCGTCTCCCGTAAATGCCCCCCGTAGCAGCAGGTGACCTTAAGCCCTGTTCCCATGATCCTGAACACCTGTTCTATCTGCATAGCCAGTTCCCTGGAAGGAACGATCACAAGGGCCTGGGTGCCCGGCGCCTCTTCGTCCATCAGGGCAAGTACGGGTAACAGGTAACTCAGGGTTTTTCCCGAGCCCGTATCGGAGAGCAAAACGAGGTCTCCATCCTCCTGCGCGGCCTCAAGGGCGGTGGATTGCAGACTGTTCAATTCATCGATGCCAAGACGGGAGAGCATTTCCCCCATAGTGCCGGTATCCATTAACATGCGGCAAAAGTACGTCTTTGCGCAAAATATCTTACAGATAGATCAACGGATTACCCGTCCTGTTCTCTCCGCGGCAATGAAATATCTTATGCTCCCTGTTGTTGGGATGTTCCTTGTTCAATATAAGGTCATTGCTGAAATACCGCATGGTATAGCCTGTCCTGCGGCGATCGCTTTTATTTGCATTGGCGCCATGGATGATCCTGGAATCGTGCAGGGAATAATGGTTTTGAGGAAGCTCGAACCATATCACCCTGGTCTCATCTATCAGGGAGGGCTTTATCTGCTTATTAAAGATCCGGTTGTCCGTATCCATATTCTCATATTCGGAAAATCCATTGCGATGGGAGCCGGGGATCACACCCATGCATCCGTTTGCCCGGCTGGCTTCGTCTATCGCCAGCCAGACTGTTACGATCTTGTCAAACCGATCGAACCTCCCTTGCCAGTAAGCGCTGTCTTCATGCCAGGGCGTTTTCCCTCCGGTGCCCGGTTCTTTGCAAATGAAATGACTGCTCCACAGGCTGAAATCAGGACCCAGGATACATTCGACGACATCCAGCACTTCATCCGCCATCAGGAAGTCAAAGAGACGACGGTCTTTTAGATGGGGGACATCCAGTTCGTCCGGCTTCAGCTGACCTCTGTTGTGAAGGTGCTGCTCAAATATTTCGAACAGCCTGTCAAATTGCTGCTGATCGAACATCGGTCTGCCGGTGAGCAGATAACCATTGTCCCGGTAGAAAGAAACTTCGCTGTCCTGCAATGCATTTAATGATGCTGTGCCCATGTGGTTGAGTTTGCATAAAGGTAACAGCAGATGAGATTGTATAAAACGATGAAAGATGGTCTGAAAAGCCATATTTATTGTGGTAAAACGACTTTCAGGTTCAGACGATGGTTTGCCTGGATTCCCTGTACCGGGCCGGTGTCTGCTGGTACAGGGACCGGAAGGTTTTGTAGAAATGGCTCAGATTGGTAAAGCCGCAGTCATGACAGATAGTTTTTATGGGGACGTTCGTCAGCATCAGCTGTCTGGCGGCAAAGTCCATCCTTAGCCCGGTGACGAGGTCGGATAGGGTCTTCCGGTAGTATTTTTTTACCGTTCTGTTGACATGATCGATATGTTTTCCGCTAAGGGCAGCGAATCCGGCTGCGCCTTTGCGGAACATAGCAGGGGAAGAATATTCCCGGATGGCATTATTGAGCCAGGAGGGCACCTGCTCATCGATCGCATTGCCCGTATTCTGCTGCAGCTGTTTGAAAAGGAAAAGAAGAAAGCTGTCGAGATATAGCGTTGAATGACGGTGCGGCCATATCTCTCCGGCCATTTTTGATAATAGCCGGATGTTCGCAGGCGTCATCTGGACCTGGAAGGGGAGGGCGTCCTTTATCCAGAAATAGGTAGCGTTGTCATTGAAATACCGTTTTCGCAGATTTTGCAGGGTCGACAAAGGGAAAGCAAGGTTCATGATGGTGATACCCTGCCGGGATATGAAAGTGTGAGCATCATCCGGCCTGATCATTACGAGGTGGCCGGGCTGCAGGGGCACTTTCCTGTCATTGATCAGGTGATGCCCGCTGCCGTCCTCTACCCAGAAGATCTCTGCGTAATCGTGGCGGTGCATGGAAAGGTCTTGCCGGGAATGTACGCAGGCACGGGAGAGAAAGAATTTTTCTCCCCCTTTGATAAAATCCACGAGCCGGAACTGCTTTGCTTTCATCAATGTCTTCTCCTTACCGTCGTGGTCCTGCGTGTTGCGGTGTTGCCGCGGGGCCCTGTGACCGTAGTAGTCCTGCGTGTGGCCACGCCGCCGCGAGGTCCGGCGACCGTGGTAGTCCTTCGTGTCGTCGTATATTGCCGTCTGCCGGGGGCAGTTGCCATAGGACGGCGTGTCACGTGGGTCGTCCTGTAATTATTTACGACTACCCGGTTGCGGTTGTACACAGTAACGGATGTTACTCTCGCGGGACGATAGATGGTACGGGCTACGACCACGCGGTTCGTCCTTACTACTGTATAATGAGGATAATACCGGTATCTTATAGGACGATAATAGCTCCATGCCAGCGGGTGCCAGGGATGCCAGTAGGCAGGATACCTGCGCCAGCCCCAGGGTGATACCCAGGGGACATAGGCGGGTGCAAATACAAAACGCACACAAGGCCATGCCCAGACATTGACCACGATACCGATGCCGGAGGGAGCAATGGCGATATGGGGACCATGGCCGGCTGCAAGAACGGCAAGGTCTTCGTCAGAAGCAGATGTATTTTGGAAGGCGTTACCTTCCGACCGGGGTTCTATGATGGTGCTATCGCCATAGATATCCTCATCACCGACGATCTGTACGACCGCATTCGCGTCTCCTGTTTTCGCCAGCTCGATCACGGCGATGTCCTGGCTTTCGGACTGAGAAACGATGTCCTGTAAAATGAATACATGGGCGTCTCCCTGTTGTTTGGTAATGACCTTTATATAATCGATCTGGCCGTCACCGTTGAGGTCAAGGTTGTTGACGCCGTTGTCCTGGGTATTGATGAGCTTTTCCAGTTCCTCGGGGCTGCCGGCCTTTTTGAACATGTCAAGCGCGCCCTGCAGGCTGAAATTATCACCGGGAAGACCTGTGGAGTCCGCCTGTGCGTTCTGGGCCCGGACGGTGGTGATCCCTGCAAGCGTAAGGGACAGAACCAAACTTACACATACCTTTTTCATGGTGCTGGAGTTTTATGAATTTTTATGGATAGATAGAGGATAACGCCAAAGGTTTAAAAAACGTGTACAAATAGGGGGA
>DASZVM010000322.1:0-4317 GCA_035547295.1 Puia sp.
CACTGAAAGAAAGTTACTTCACACCACCCAATGCCCGGGACCTTGCAGCTCAGATCAAACAGGAAGGTCTGAGCGTAAGGTCAATGGCTTCGCATATGGACATGGGTCTGCTGGATACCGTCGAAGTTTTCCAAAAAAGAATGGAATTTGCAAAAAACCTTGGAGCCGGGATCATCCTCACCAACACCAGCCAGATGGGAAATGAACGGCAATTCTTTAAAAATATGGCAACGTTATCCGGCATAGCCCGTGACCTTGACCTGACCATCGGGCTTGAGAACCCGGGGGACGGCCAGGGTTATATCATGAACAATGCAGCAGACGGGGTAAGGATATTGGAGATACTGGATGCAGAATGGGTAAAGCTGAACTATGACTTTTCCAATATCCATACTTTATCAAAAGGCAGGACCACTTATGACACGGGCCTGGGGAACGCGCTTCCATATATCGGGCACCTCCATCTGAAGAATATCCGGCAGCAGGACGATCATTGGGTGGTCTGTAGCCTGGGTGAAGGCATCATCAACTATAAAGAAGTATTTAGCGCATATCCGGCATTGAAGGACATTCCCATGAGCATCGAGCTGCCGGTTCGTTTTGGATACGACAAGGCATTCAATTTCGTTCCGCGGGAAAAGGAAGACCCGACCCTTGAAAATATCCATACCATATTGCATGATTCAATATTATTTCTTCTTAACTAAAAGAAAATGACAGACAGAAGGGATTTCATAAAAAAGAGTTTAATGGGCGTCACCGGCCTGGCCATCGGCGGTAAAGGGTTCAGCGCGAGATCTTACGGATCTATCGTAGGCTCCAACCATCGTATCAACGTCGCGGTGGTCGGTATTCATGGCAGAGGCATGGCGCACATCGACGCCTGGGGAAGCATGAAGAATAGCCATAATGTAAGGGTAAAAACACTTTGTGATACCGATGAACAGCTGTTTGCCTCACGTTCGAAAATGGTGTCCGATAAGACGGGGCAGCAGCCGCTGGCCGAATGGGATATGCGAAAAGTACTGGATGATAAAGAGATCGATGTCGTTTCATTCGCCACACCCAACCATTGGCATGCGCTGGGCACGATATGGGCCTGCCAGGCTGGGAAGCACGTGTATGTGGAAAAACCAGCCATGCACAATATCTGGGAAGGCAGGAAAATGATCGAGGCGGCACGTAAGTACGACAGACGTGTGCAGGTGGGATTCCAAAACCGCTCGATCGGAGAGGTCATAAAAGCCATGAAATTCCTCCATGACGGTGGTATCGGTAAAGTCTATATGGCCCGCGGGCTGTGTATCAAGCCAAGGAATTCTTTTGGTATCGTAAAAGACGGCACGCCGCCGGAAGGTTTTCATTACGATCGCTGGCTGGGCCCCGCCGCTTACCGCCCATATAATTAAAAACGCAGTCACTACAACTGGCATTGGTTCTGGGACACGGGCAACGGGGACACCGGCAACCAGGGACCCCACCAGTTCGATATCGCACGCTGGGGTTTGAACAAAAACGAGCACCCCGTCTCCATTTACTCGAACGGCGGTCTATATGGCTGGAACCCTGACGAATGCGCGCAGCAAACACCTGACACGCAAACCACGATCATAAAATACAATGATGGAGCAATGCTTGAATTCGAGACGCGGGGCAGACCGTCCAATGGCGAATCAGGACTGAATACACGTATAGGCAATATATTTTACGGCACCGATGGTTATCTCGAACTCAACGGAAGCACCTGGAAAGCTTATCATCAGGGAGAAGCAAAACCTTTTGCCGGCTCGAACGAGCCTGACGGCAGCAAACAGCAAACAGAATCCTTGACAGGCAACAGCGAACCATCCCATTGGATCAATTTCCTGGACGCTGTACACGCCGGTAAGAACGAAGGTTTACACTGCGACATACAGGAAGGGTTCTACTCGTCGACGCTTCCGCTTCTCGGCAACATTTCCTACCGGCTTGGCAGACAGCTGCACTTCACGGCATCGGACACGGGTGACGAAAAAATCATCGGTGATCCGGAGGCAGACGCAATGCTGACCCGTACATACCGGTCACCTTATATCGTACCTGACAAAGTTTGATAGTATGCTATTCATGATCCTTTCACTGCTGTTTACTGTCCGCCACGGCGGACAGCCTGTAACGATAAAGAACGTCGAAGCACCGGCGCTGGGTATCACTGCATCGAGCGTACTGCTCATCTGGGACGACACTGCATCACGATCAAAGGAATATTTTATATACCAGGACGGAATAAAGGTCGGTACAACCCGCCACCGGACGTTTACCGCTCGGGGCTTATCCCCTGCCAGGCGTTATATATTTTCGGTCAGGTCTCCCGAAGACCTTCCTGCAAAAGAAAATTCGATAGAGGTTTCCACAAAAGAGACCGGCAGGATCTTCAATGTAAAAAAATACGGCGCAAAAGGAGATGGTAACAGCCGGGACGGCAACGCCATTCAAAAGGCCATTAACAGCTGTTCCGCAGGCGGGATCGTTCTGATCCCAGCAGGCCGGTATATTGTCGACCATCTCGGGCTGAAAAGCGATATGACCCTGATGCTTGAAAAAGCCGCAACCCTTTCATTCTCGGGCTATCAGGAAGGAATGCGCTATCCTGCGACAAGGGCTTTATTACCAGGCCCCGACGGTGACATACAATATGAAGCACCCAGCCTTATCACAGGACTGAACGTTCATAATGTCGTCATCACAGGTGAAGGGACCATCGATGCCGGCGGGCCCGCCTGGTGGCCGCACTACAAAGAAATAACCCGTCCTTACACCATTGAGTTCATACTAAGCTCAAACATATTTGTCCAGGGGATAACCATACAGGACCCGCCGGTGTGGAACAACCATCTTTTATATGTGGATAATGCCATCTACTCCGATGTCAGGTTCCTTAAAGTTTCGACAGCACCCGGCGTCAATGGCGACGGACTGGACCCGGATGCTTCGAGGAATATTCTCATCGTGGGATGCCTCTTCGGCAATCAGGATGACTGCATCGCCATAAAATCGGGAAAATACGAGGCTGATGGTAACAAACGGAGGCGATCAAGCGAATATATAACCATCCGCGATTGCGTGTTTGACGGGAATGCTGCGCCGGGAGCCGGCCCGTTGGGCATCGGCATCGGCAGCGAATCCTCCGGCGGAATAAAGCACGTCGTTATAAAGAACTGTGAATTTACGGATGTCGCCAGTCTTGTCAATATAAAGGCCAACAGACAACGGCCCTTTGCCTGTGTGGACGATATCAGGATCGAAGATATTTCCTATACAAATAACAAGGCAGTTGACAGGTGGTGGAACAGGGCCCCTGTAAGCGTCGATCTTTTTTATGGCGCAAATGAAGGTTCCAACCCTTCGGTGCCGGAACCGTTCTCTCCCCAAACCCCTGTTTTCCGGAATATTCATTTCAACAATATAATGATCTATAATCCCGTGGGGAGAGGTATCTATATATCCGGTCTTGCCGAATCACCGGTTCATGATATTTCGTTCGCCCGGGTATATGTAAGGTCCCGCGATGGCGTAACCGTTCAAAATGTGGATACCCTGTCTATCACAGGGATCAAAGTCGACCCTTTACCTTCGCCGCCGCCGCCTCGTCCAGCAGCACCTCGCAATCCGGATGCAGCTGTAGCACCGATGCCGGCACATCCGTCGTCACAGGCCCCAGCAGCGCCTGTCCGATAATATCCGCTTTGCGCGTCCCTTTGGCTATCAATAGCAGCTTACGGGTTTGCATGATATTCCTTATCCCCCTGGTCAATCCTCCTAATTTCGTTTCCTCCCCGAGACCCGTTTCACGCCGTATACGGATCTCGTCGTCAGCTTCCAGGTGAGAAACCCAGGTCTCGCTTTCAAAAGGCGTCCCGGGCTGGATCATCGCTATATGCCCGTTCATTCCGATACCAAGCACCTGAAGATCGGGACGGTCCCGTTCCGCCAGACGGCGTTCAAACTCCAGGCACTCCGCCTTGAAGTCATTCGACAGGGTTGGAGGCATGATAAAATTCTTTTCAGCTATTCCTAACGGCTTCACCAGTTGCCTGTATATAGTGTTATAACAGCTGCCCGCATAGTCCGGAGGTACATTGACATACTCATCCACATTGAACAGCGTCAAACGGGATACGTCGAATGGATATTTTTTATAGATCTTCTCTATGGCACCAAACATATTGATAGTCGTCTGTCCCGTACACAACCCGATGACCGCATCAGGTTTCTCCAGCATTTTCCCTATGATACGCCATGCGCCCGCTATATCGAAACCACGCTCGTCCCTGCAGA
>DASZVM010000323.1:0-3891 GCA_035547295.1 Puia sp.
ATTTCCGGGTCCTTACGACCTTGAAGGACGCGGCGGCAAAGATCGATCTGACCAGGGACAAAATGGGCTACGACGTGATCTACAATGGCGATCTGCTGAAATGGAAGAAGTTTGCCAATACGCTCCGGCTGAAGATCGCCCTGCGGTGTATGAAGAACCTGGGCAGCGTGGCCACCGGCGCTATCCAGGAAGTGATGGCTGATGAGTCCAATACCATCAGCGCCGAGAATGAGACGGCAAAAATGTCCTATGAGAATGTGACGGGGAACGAGCATCCTTTCTGGCGCGTAGAGATCAAGCCGTATACGAAACGGGACGATCTCCCGAAGCTGAGCGATTACCTGCTGAATTTTTTCAGGGCGTATAAGGATCCCCGATTGTACACCTGGTATGACTCCGTACCATTGGCCAACCGGGCGATCATACAGGATACTTTAACCAGCACGGCTGACGACTCGCTGCGGGTGGTGACCTATCCGATACCCTATTTCGGCATACCCAAGACACCCACGCCCAATAATATCTGGACGCTGCCGACCACTGTACCCCCTGGAGTTCCGTCAGGACCGGCAATTACGACCTATTCCACCGTGTCCGGGAATATTTTTGGGACTTCCGCTGCTTCCGTGGCACAGGCTGCGCGGCCTATTTTGATCCTGAACTATGCGGAGTCCAATTTCCTGAAAGCGGAAGCGGCCATACTAGGCATGGGTGGCAGCAAGTCGGCGGAGCAATATTATACGGCGGGTATCGATGCGAACTTCGCCTATTGGGGTGTTACGGATACTGCCGCAAAAAGGATCTACAAAGAGATGCCGGGTATCCAATTCGGTACGGCGGGTACCGGCTTTGCAAATTACCTGGGCATGGTGCGGACGGATATACCTGTGGACGATATCAATAAGATTTGGGTACAGGAATGGCTGAATTACTGGCCTGATCAGGGGATGGATTTCTGGAGCCTGCAACGGAGAACACAAGCGCTTCAATTACCCCCGCATACCAACCCCACCTTATCGGTGAGCACTCCTTATGAAGACATGCCGCTGCGGGGCCTTTATCCGACAAGCATCAGTTCGCTGAACCCCGACGGATACAAGGACGCGTTGTCCAAACTGGGGGTAGGCACGCTGAACGAGGAGCAATACAACCCTTATATCCAGCTGCATTTTGTAAAACCGTTCACCCCCGTCAACTGGGCGGCGGTAGCAGTTAACTACGATCTCACCTATCTTGAAAAATGGTATGGCAATACCATCGAAGCGTTAAAGGCCGCGTCCCAGGCGGGCGGTTTTAATTATACCATTGTTAATACGTACAAACCATAGCTATATGAGAAGAGTATTTGTAAGTGCAATTGTCGTTCTGTCGGTGCTTTCCTATTCCTGCCGGAAGAGCAATGCGGGTCCATCCGTAGATGACAATATCTTGAATTATAAGATCGATGAGATCCCGGTGACGGAGGATTATGTAGTGGGGTCTTTTTATACGAACTTCAGCGGCTTCAACCCGAATATTCCTTTGACGCCGGTGGTCGGGAAATACGGTATGCCGAACGGCGTCGTCGATCCTACCGTCATGACCCAGCAGATAGCGGATGCCGGCAAGGCAAAGCTGGACTTCTTTGTATTTTCTTTCCGGAGCGCCAACCTGGATTATAGCAACTTCAAGTTCGACTCGACGGTGATCCAGTCGTTCTTGAATGTCAACAGTAATATGAAGTTTGCGTTGTCCTATACCTGGGATGCGGGCAAATATGGTCTTACGACGGCTACGCCATTGGAAGGCAACGCCACCAAGCTGGCCCAGTTCCTCGATGATGTGCAGCGGCTGTCGGGATTGTTCTCCAACAGCAATTATATGAAGGTGGGGGGAAAGATCTTGTTGCTGATCAGGAATGCGCAGGCGCTGTATTCCAACGATGATCCTTCTATCTATAAGTCCCTTCGTGACCAGCTCAGCGCCAAAGGTTTTCAGGCCTACATCGTGGGTATGCAGGATACCTGGACGCCGCCGGCGCGGTACCCTTTCCGGTACAAGGGCTGTGTGGATGCCATCTATCATGACAGCTATTCCAAGGTCAGCAGCTGGGACAGGTACTATCTGCTGCCCCAGGCGATGGATCAGGCCTGGATCTATTCAAAGCAATATTTCTCCGACAACTATTCTGTGGATTATGTGCCGAATATCTCGCCTGCCTTTAATCCAAAGATCAACAACCCGACTACTACCAATCCTGTTTTCCCAAGGGGGGATACAGGGGTGGCTTTGTTCAGGACCCTTTGTAATGTGGCAAAGAAGAATGCGAGCGCCACCACTCGTCTCGTGCTGATCGACTCTTTCAACGATTGGGCCAGCGGGACGGAATTGGAGCCGGCGACGACGTATGGAGATACATACCTTGATATCGTAAAGACTGAATTTAAAAAATGAAAAACCAGGGTAGATGGATCGCCGTAGCCCTGCTGTTATTGGCCGGGCCGGCGACGGCCCAGTACTTTAAAGCAGATTATCCCCCTTCCGCAGACAGCAATGAGCTGCGGTTGGGGGTTACTTACACATTGTGGGTGCCGCCCGGCGTTTCTTTTATCCGCGGTGTCATCGTCCATCAGCATGGGGCAGGCACGCTGGCTGCCAGGTCCGGCGGGTCGGCTGCATATGATCTGCACTGGCAGGCGCTGGCGCGGAAGTGGGGCTGTGCGTTGATGGGGCCATCCTATCATGTGCTGAATGACAGGACGGATGCCTCGCCCGGCGGGGCGCAGCTGTGGTTCGATCCCCGCAAGGGATCTGACAAAAAATTCATACAGGCCATCACCGCCCTTGCTGCAAGTACCAGACATCCTGAGCTTAAACAGGCGCCCTGGATATTATGGGGACATTCCGGTGGAGCGATTTGGGCTGACATCATGACGATGCTGCACCCTGAAAGGGTAGTGGCGGTCTGGCTACGCTCGGGACCAGAAGAAATGTGGCATGAGCGTCCTGATTTTATAGCATTACACACCCCGGATGCGGTCAATGAGATACCCATCATGTTCAACCCGGGGATACAGGAGAAGGGCAACCTCATCGGCAAGGGACAGTTGGCCAGGTTCAAATCTTTACATAGCAGGCGAGCGCCCGCGGGCTTTGCGTTCGACCCGTTGACAGGGCATTGGACGGGCAATAGCAGATATCTCGCTATTCCCTGGCTGGATGCGTGTATGCGGTTGCGGTTACCTGCGGACCCCACCCTGGGGAAATCTTTTGCCGGCAGCATGCCGTTACGCCCCGCCGGTAAAGGCGTGATGCGTTGGTCAGATGCTGTGGGCGACTCTGTCTGGCTGCCGGATGAGAAAGTTGCCCGTTTGTGGTCGGAATATATAAAGACAGGCGTAGTCAGCGACAGCACCCCGCCACCAGCTCCTTTTGATATAAAAGCGAAGGACATTGGCGAAAAAGGAACAGAGATCACCTGGAACGCAGAAGCCGACCTGGAAAGTGGTCTGGGACATTTCATCGTCCTCCGGGACGGACAGGAATTGGGAAATTGCCCATCGGTAAATCTCGTCCGGTTCCAGGTGCTGCCCAATTTTCAGTCGGGATGGATCAATTCTTATAATGATGCGCCGGCGAACCCTGTGCCGGAGATGCGTTTTGTCGACCCGTGGCCAAAGGATAACAGACCCCATACGTATACCATGATCAGTGTGAATACGGCAGGGTTGAGATCGAGGCCCTCAGAACAGGCCAGTTCAGCCCGTCTCAAGCTTGCCTCTCTCTTCGGAGATGACATGATCCTGCAAAGAGATAAGCACTTACCTGTCTGGGGTTGGGCTTCACCTGGTGATACCGTACAGATCACGTTCAAAAATATCTCTTATCATACGCTGGCCGGCGCAGATGGGA
>DASZVM010000324.1:0-5439 GCA_035547295.1 Puia sp.
AGGCCAAGACCAAGGCGCAGGGGTTGATCACCTCTCTTGGCGACAAGGTTGAGCCTCGTATGTACAAGCTGATAGCCTACGTCTGTGATACGCTGGCGGATGTATCCTGTGCACAGCAGAATATCGCTACCTATTTCCAGAAAGCGGATACTTCCGCTATCAGCGGCGGTGATTATGCCCTAGAGGGCAGCATCGAGTCCAAGGCTTCGGATTCCGCAGGAAAGGTAAAAGCTATCGAGAGCTATAAAAAGGCTATCGCCCGGGACACTTTGCCGGAGAACAGAGCTAAATATCTTGCTAAAGGCTTAGATGTGGCTAAAAAGCTGAATTACAAGCAAGGAGTAGCTGATCTGGCTGCCATCGAATATTCCTCCAAGAAAGACCCCAACCAAACGGATGTATACAATTGGGGCATGGCAAACTACCAGGCCGGCAATTACAAGACTGCCGACAGCATTTTCTGTGGCATCTATGAGACCAAATGGCCTGCTGAGATCTATGGTTATCTCTGGTGCGCCCGCAGCAAGCAGGCCCAGGATGATTCCACGAATTCCCAGGGTCTTGCCGTGGAAGCCTATGACAAGCTGGCTTCTGTAGGCCGGGGCATGGATTCTACCGCCAAGGCCGCCGGCAGCGCGGATTCCACGAAATACAGGAGCACTATCGTTTCCGCTTATTTCTATCTGGCGCAGTACTATAATGATATCAAGAAGGATAAGGATACGGCCATAAGCTATCTTACAAAAGTGCTGGAAGTGGACCCCACCAATGCCACTGCACAGAAGTTTAAAGATATCCTGTCCAAGCCACCTCAGCGGCAGCAGTCCACTGGAGGCAGCAGGCCGAAAACAGGGGCAAAGAAGTAGAAAAAAGATCGCACATAACGAAAAAGGAGGGCTTTTATTGAGCCCTCTTTTTATTTTAATTATTCTCAATAAGTTGGAAATTCCGGCTGCTGGCTTAAATTTGCCCCGAGAATCACAGTAATCCTTTAAAAATGGACATCTTTCTTCTACAAGCCAATACCCTTCCGAGTGAATCTAATCTAAATAATTCTTTTAGTTATTTTCCCATAGGTGTCCAATTCATCTTCGCTATTGGCTTTGTATTACTGGTGCTGGGCGTTACACATCTGTTGGGTCCCAAACGTAAAACAGCCGAAAAATTACAGAACTTTGAGAGTGGTATCGAGGGTGTGGGCAATGCCCGCCATCCAATGGCCGTCAAATATTTTTTAGTAGCTATCTTATTCGTGCTGTTTGATGTGGAAGTGATCTTTTTCTACCCCTATGCGGTAAATTTCCGGCAGCTGGGTTGGCCAGGGTTCACGGAGGTGCTGTTATTCGTCGTGTTCTTCCTCGCCGGCTTCTTTTATATCCTTAAAAAAGGAGCGCTGACCTGGGAAGATTAGGATAGTGTGCGATTGATTGCCTCACAAGATTATGAGTTAGTTAAAAGACGGAAAGTTCGAAAACCCATGGAGATGCGTGATTGTTATGTAATTGATGGGTCTTTTCGCAAACATTTCAAATTGTTCAATATATGGCACGTCCGGTAAGGTTCAACATTCACCCGATCAAAGCTGATATCAAAGACAATATCAGTCTTGCAGATATGCCTGAAGGATATTCCGGCGAAGGCTTTTTCACCACTCAGCTCAGCAGTGTGGTAGGTCTGGCCCGTAAGAATTCCCTCTGGCCCATGCCTTTTGCCACTTCCTGCTGCGGCATCGAGTTCATGGCTACCATGGCTTCTCACTATGACCTGGCCCGCTTTGGCGCGGAAAGACTGGGTTTTTCTCCCCGTCAATGCGACTTATTGATGGTGATGGGCACCATCGCCAAGAAAATGGGTCCTATCGTCAAGCAGGTGTACCTCCAGATGGCAGAGCCACGCTGGGTAATGGCCGTTGGGGCCTGCGCTTCCAGTGGGGGTATCTTTGATACTTACTCGGTATTGCAGGGCATCGACCAGGTGGTTCCTGTAGACGTTTATGTACCGGGTTGTCCCCCCCGGCCGGAAGCTATCCTGGACGGTTTTATGCGTATCCAGGACCTGGTTGGCAAGGAGAGCATCCGCAGGCGCAACAGCGAGCAGTATAAAAACCTTTTACAGAGTTACGGAATTCAATAGCGACATGTCATTAACCAACGAGACAATCAAAGAGCGGCTAAAGGCGAAATTCGGAGACCAGGTATCGAATTTTGAGGAACCTTACGGTCTTCTCACCTTCGAAGCTCCCAGGGACCTCAATCTGAAAATAATGCAATTCCTTTTCGACGACGAGGAGTTGCGTTTTCAGTTTTTGACGGACCTTACCGCCGTGCATTACCCGGGCCAGGCCGGCCGGGAACTGGCGGTGGTATACCATCTGCATAACCTTAAGGACAATATACGTCTGCGTTTTAAGGTCTTTACCCCCATCGCGCAGCCGGATATATTTACGGCAACGCAGCTGTATTCTGCAGCTAACTGGATGGAGCGGGAGACCTACGACTTTTTCGGGGTCAACTTTGTAGGACATCCAAACCTGAAAAGGATACTCAACGTGGATGAGATGACCTATTTCCCCATGCGCAAGGAGTTCCCGCTGGAAGACCAGACGCGCATCGACAAAGATGACGCCATGTTCGGGAGGGGGCCGGGAGGTATCGTCTCTCCCATGGATGCGCATGCCGGCGAATCCGTCGCAGGACAGGCCGGACCGTTGAATACCGCTGATCAGGGAGGACCCACCAGCCAGGAGACGAGAGCCGGGCAAGGGGCGGACGAGAAATGAGCTATGAGCTGAGAGAGGTGAATAAGGTTTGAAAAATGGGCCGCCGAGGCCTTGAAAATATACAATATGAGTGTCGAGCAACATATAAAGCTACCGGAGGGCAGCATCGAGAAAACGACCACCACGCTCAATCTGGGACCTACCCACCCGGCTACTCACGGGGTATTCCAGAACATCCTGGAGCTGGATGGCGAACGCATCGTCTCTGCCGAACAAACGGTGGGGTATATCCACCGGGCGTTTGAAAAGTTGGCGGAACGCCGCCCTCTGTACCAGATCACCACGCTGACGGACAGGTTGAACTATTGCAGCAGCCCCATCAATAATATGGGCTGGCACCTCACCTGCGAGAAATTATTGGGGGTAAAGACACCCAAGCGGGTGGACTATCTCCGCGTGATCATCATGGAGCTGTCCCGTATATCCGATCACCTTATCTGCAACTCGGTGGTGGGGGTGGACTCGGGCGCTTTTACGGGTTTTCTTTATGTGATGCAGTACCGGGAGCTGATATATGAGATCTATGAAGAAGTGTGCGGGTCCCGGCTGACCACCAATATGGGTCGCATCGGCGGCTTTGAACGTAATTTCACCAATGCGGTGTGGGAAAAGCTGGATAGGTTCATGGCAGAATATCCCACGGTGCTGAAGGAGTTTGAGAACCTCTTTACCCGCAACCGCATCTTTATGGAGCGTACCATCGGTGCGGGTCCTATCTCCGCAGACCGGGCACTGAACTATGGCTTTACGGGGCCCAACCTCCGCGCGGCCGGGGTAGACTATGACGTACGGGTACATACACCCTATTCCAGCTACGAAGATTTTGAATTCGAGATACCCGTGGGCAGTACGGGGGACTGTTATGACAGGTTCCTTGTACGCAACGGCGAGATGTGGCAATCCCTGCGGATCATCGAGCAGGCGTACCGCAAGATCCAGGAGTTCAAGGGGGCCGAGGCGGATGTTTACCATGCGGATGCGCCGGCTTATTATCTGCCCGAGAAAAAGGATGTATATACGAAGATGGAGGCCCTTATATGGCACTTCAAGATCGTGATGGGTGAGACGGAGATACCTCCCGGGGAAGTTTATCAATCCGTGGAGGGCGGCAATGGAGAGGTAGGGTACTATCTTATCAGCGATGGGGGGCGTACGCCGTACAGGCTGCACTTCCGCCGGCCTTGTTTTATTTATTATCAGGCTTATTCGGAGCTGACGAAGGGGAGTATGCTGAGTGATGCGATCATTACGATGAGCTCGCTCAACCTCATTGCCGGGGAAATGGATGCCTAGCTGGCGCACGAAGCGCAGATATAAGCGGTCGCTGCGTGTGGGAGGCCACCCGTGGCCGTACATAAATGATGATGGCTGCAATGCTGATAAACGGAGCGTCGCAAGGATTTTGAAGAGAGATTAAATGCTGAAGAAAATATATTATGATACAGTTTTCGGACGAAAAACTAAAGAAGGTTGATGAGATCATCGCCAGATACCCGCAGGGCAAGCAGAAAAGCGCCCTGTTGCCCGTGCTGCACCTGGCACAGGAGGAATTCGGCGGATGGCTCAGTGTAGAGACGATGGACTATGTCGCACAGCTGCTGAAGCTGGAGCCCATCGAAGTGTACGAGGTAGCAACCTTCTATTCCATGTACAACCTGAAGCCGGTAGGCAGATATATGTTCGAGGTCTGTCAGACAGGACCTTGCATGTTGAGGGGGAGCGATCAGATCATCGACTATATCAAACAGAAATTGAATATCGGCGTAGGCGAGACAACGGCTGACGGTATGTTTACCCTCAAGACGGTGGAATGTCTGGGCGCCTGCGGTTATGCCCCCATGATGCAGCTGGGCAAACATTTCCGGGAGCATCTGACGCCGGAGAAAGTAGACGCCATTATCGAGGAGTGCAGGAAGAATGCGGCGGCAAATAATTAGATAGTATGATGGAACAAGGGCAAAGAATGAAAAGGAACTTCAAAGTGGTGGCCATCCTGTTTACCGTGGCAGGTATCCTGATGGGCATCGGGGCCTTTATTTTTACGGAGCAGCCCCTGAAGAGAATGTTCATCCTCCTTTGTATCACATTCCTTGGCTCCGCCATCCTGCAAACGATACTGTACAGAAGACAAAAGACGTTATTTAAAGACAGGCCGACGCACCCCGAATACGGGCGTCGCGACTAAATGATCATAGCATGGGTAGAAAATTATTATTAGAAAAGGCACATGTCGAAGGCATCCGGGGGTATGATGTTTACCGTCGCGAAGGCGGTTACCGCAGCGTGGAAAAAGCCCTGAAGACCATGACGCCCGACCAGGTGACGGAAGAGGTGAAGAAGAGTGGTCTGCGGGGCCGTGGCGGCGCAGGCTTCCCCACCGGGATGAAATGGAGCTTTCTGGCCAAGCCCGAAGGCGTACCCCGCTACCTGGTATGCAATGCGGATGAATCCGAGCCGGGCACCTTTAAGGACAGGTACCTCATGGAGTTCCTCCCTCACCTGCTGATAGAAGGTCTGATCGTCAGCAGCTATGCCCTGGGCAGTAAAAGCACGTATATCTATATCCGTGGCGAATATGCCTGGATACCCGACATATTGGAGCAGGCCATTGCAGAAGCCAAAGCCAACGGATTCCTGGGCAAGAATATCCTGGGCACGGG
>DASZVM010000325.1:0-5039 GCA_035547295.1 Puia sp.
CTGGGGTTTTGCGTTGCTGCTTGCGGGCGTACCCTTTTATGTCTGGAATACCTGGCGGCGAAAGGCACTACGCGAATTGTGAGTAGAAATCGCGATTGCTATAATATAGGAAATTTTCCCCATATAAAAAAGCTAATTTTATAAAGGCATTCTCTTAAATTGAGAAGTCAAAATTCCTATTAATTTATCGACCTTTAAAGTGAGTTCCCATGAGGTACCGGGCATACCTGATTGCGGTCATGATACCGCTTGGCGTAACCCCTTACCTGTCGGCTCAACGTGTAATGTACTGTGAACCTGTCAGTGACCGGTTTACCGTTCGCACGGAACTGGCAGGGAAAGCGGGGGATTATTATTGGATACAAACTACCCACCGAAGGCGTACAACCAACAAGACGGCAGACCCCCGCGAGACAGAAGCCCAGTCTTTCGATGTGTATGACTGGCGGATGAAGCCGGTGAATACCATTCCTTCCCAGCCTGTTACAGATGCTACGTTAAAGGAGTACCTCGTGCCGGGTGACAATTCTTTTGATCAGCTGGTATTGCTGGGAGGGCCAAAGAGGACTTCTCTTTTCCTGCAACGGTATTTGCCGGACGGAACGCCTGTGGACAAGGGCCGTATCCTGGACACGCTGCCTTTTAACGAGTCAGGCAACAGCTGGCTGCTGATCCGCAGCGAGGACCAGCAGCTGATGCTTTTACTGGGCTTTCAAACCATCACTACGTACCCTCCTAAGATGCATGCCATGCTGTTTGACAGGGACTGGCGGATGCTGTACAAGCGGGTGTATGTACATCCTTTTATCACACAACCTTTTATCCAGGATGATTTTACCAACTATCCCCTGGAGGATTTTACGAATAGTCCTGTAAAGCTGGCTAACAACGGTCAGTGGCTGATGACCTCTCCATCCCGTACCAACGCCAATTTCCTGTTGTTCCATTTTAATGCGGTGGATACGATCATGTCCTTTAAAGAGATATTGCTGCCGGGCAACTCGGGTATGGAGGATGTCAATCTGTCCATCGACAATCAACGGGAGGAAGCTACCGCGGCCGTGCTTTCCACTTTCCATTACGATGTGCTGAAGAATGTGCATGTGGTCCATTATTCCATGCAGCAAAAAGCTTTTGATTTCGACAGCTCATACAGGTTCAGCACCCTGGTGCCGGGAAAGATGCGGGATGAGAACCTTACGAAGGAAAGCTTTATCGCTGTGCCCGGCAACGGGTTTATGCTGCTGAAGGAATATGGCCGGCCGTTTACGGAATGGTATGATGATGAGAGCACCTATGATCTCCAGTGGGACCCTACTTCATTGATGATACCCACCAGCAATCTTCCGGCAAAGACTGTCCGGTCACCTGCGTTGCATGACGGTTATGCCAGATTCCCCACGCTGGGAGGTCTGGGCGTGGATCATTTAAGGGGTGATCTGGGGCTTTTCTATTTCCCCGGCCGGAGAGGGGACAGTACCTGGAGCGCCGTGCTCAGCAAAGAGCAGACGACAGAGCTCAACTCGCCCAACCTGTCTTATTTTGCCGTGCCGATGGGCAACAGGCTCTTCCTTTTATACAACAGCTTTTTCAGGAACGAGAACCCCTATGGCAGCACCACCGTATTGGATCACAAGGGCGATGTGCTCAGCGATGCCATCAGTCCTATGTTCTGGAAGTTCAAGACCATCCTTCAATTCCAGCAGGCCCGCCAGATAACATATAATGAAGTGGTAATACCTTACAATAATTATTATGGGAGAAGCGGGTTTGCTGTTGTGAAGTTCGGGGAGTAAATCCGGGAGGGCCATTTTCTCTCTCTTGCGCAGCCGACCCAAAAGCCTCCGCTGCATGGCAATCACTGGATGGCCATCACAGGCAAATATCAATTCCGATCAGCTTTGGCTCAGCCCGGGCGGGGAAAAACTGGAAGACAGGCGCCCGCGCCCCGGGCATATACTCCTGTATAATTCCACGCCGCCCTGGGTGCGCAAGGACCTGCGGCAGATGGGCTACACGGCTACCTATGGCATAGGCTGGCAGGTGTGGAAGAAAAAAGCTATTTTTAAGACATGCTAAAGAACTATTTAAAGATTGCCTTCCGCAATCTCTGGAAGAATAAAGGCTTTTCCTTTATCAATATCACCGGTCTTGCCATCGGTATGGCCAGCGCCATCCTCATCCTGCTGTGGATACAGGACGAAGTGACGTATGAAGGGTTCCATGAAAAAAAGGACCGTATCTACGAGGCATGGAACCGGGCAGTCTTTAGCGGCGAGCTTCACTGTTGGAGTACTACTCCAAAGGTCATGGCCGGCGCTTTACAGAGGGATATCCCCGAGGTAGAGCATGCCTGTCGCGTCAACTGGAGCCAGCGATATCTTTTTAGCGTGGGTGAGAAGAGGCTGATGGCCCGTGGCAATGGGGTGGACTCTGTCTTTTTCCAGGTGTTTACTTTTCCCTTGCTGAAGGGGGATCCCAACACGGCCCTGAAAGAGCCTCATTCCATCGTTCTTACGGAGTCGCTGGCCAAAAGTCTTTTTGGGGACGAAAACCCCATGGGCAGGACCATCAGGATAGATAATTCGGAAAATTTCAAAGTGACGGGTCTGGCAAAAGACCCACCCGGCAACAGCCGATTTGACTTCAAATATCTCGTCCCGTGGAGCTACATGCGTGAAAAAGGCGAAGACGATCAGTACTGGGGCAATAACTCCACCCACACCTATGTGCTCCTAAAAGAAAATACGACCCTGGCATCCGTAGCGCCCAAGGTAAAGGGTCTCAAGATGCGTTATGACAGTAGCGAGAAACATTGGGAGAACTTCCTCTATCCCCTGAGCCGATGGAGGCTGTATTCGAACTTTAAAGGCGCGGAAGAGGACGGCGGCAAGATAGAGTATGTGCGGCTGTTTGGCATCATTGCGGGTTTTATCCTTCTGATCGCCTGTATCAATTTTATGAACCTCAGCACGGCCCGCAGCGAGAAAAGGGCAAAGGAGGTGGGTATCCGAAAGGTGGTGGGTGCGCAGCGTGGATCGCTGATCAGCCAGTTTATCGGGGAGTCCATCCTGCTGGCTTTCCTGGCAGGTGTCGTCGCCATCATCATCGTACAGATAAGTCTGCCGGGCTTTAACATCCTTACGGATAAGAAACTGTCCATTCATTATGGCAACCCCTATTTCTGGCTGGCGGGTATTGGTTTTGTATTGTTCACCGGTCTGCTGGCGGGCAGTTATCCTGCCTTTTTCCTGTCGGGTTTTCAACCTGTAAAGGTGCTGAAAGGGACTTTCAGGGCGGTGAATGCGTTGATCACGCCCAGGAAGGTGCTGGTGGTGGTGCAATTCAGCTTTGCCATCATCCTGATCATCTGCACCATCATCGTCAAACAGCAGATAGACCATGCGCGCGAAAGGGAGGCGGGTTATAACAAAAGCAATCTTATATATCACTTCCTTACGGGGGATATTTCAAAGAATTTCGATCTGATCAAAAGAGACCTGCTTGCTTCCGGGGCTGCGGCGGCCGTATGCCGGACCAGCAGTCCTTTGACGGAAAGCTATAGCGACAGCTGGGGTTTTGAATGGGAAGGCAAGGCGCCGGATGACAAGACTGACTTCTTTCGTTTTTGCACGGACCAGGACCTTATCGCTACTTCGGGGCTCAGGCTGGTGAAAGGCAGGGATTTTAACCTGAGGGAATATCCTACGGACAGCCTTGGCATCATGCTCAACGAATCTGCTGTCAAGGCAATGGGTTTTAAAGACCCTGTCGGACAGATCATCAAGGACAATGGGAAAACCTGGCATGTGGTGGGCGTTATCAGGGATTTTATTCTTGAGTCGCCTTATACGCCTATCAGGCCCATGGTGGTGGAAGGCGCCAGGGGCTGGTTCAGCACCATGCACATCCGTCTTAACGATGCGCATTCAACGACGGATAACCTGAAGAGAGCAGAAGCTATCTTTAAGAAATACAACCCAGAATATCCTTTCGAGTATAATTTCATCGATGATGAGTATGCGCAGAAGTTCGATGATGAAAAGCGTACGGGTACACTGGCGGCCCTGTTTGCGGGGCTGACGATATTTATTTCCTGTCTGGGCCTGTTTGGCCTGGCCACGTATATGGCGGAGAACCGTATAAAAGAGATCGGGGTCCGCAAGGTGCTGGGCGCTTCCGTAACGGGGATCGTCAGCTTGTTGTCCAGGGATTTTCTCCGGCTTGTGGTCATTTCCTTTATTATTGCGGCGCCCATTTCCTGGTGGGGCATGCACAAATGGCTGCAATCCTATCCGTATCGTGTGTCCATACAATGGTGGGTTTTCGTGCTTGCGGGCCTGTTGTCGATGGGAATTGCGCTTGTGACCGTGAGCTGGCAGGCCATCCGGGCAGCGTTAGCCAATCCCGCGCGGAGCCTGCGCAGCGAATAATAAGAACCGTTAAAAAACCCTAAACCTATTTTATGAGGACCTCTACCTTTGCATTCTTACTGCTGATCTCTTTTTCCGCTTATTCTCAAAACGATAGCACCCGGCTGGATGCGGGCGGCATTGTACTAAAGCGGGCTTTTGCGCAAAATGTTACTATCAAAGGTGAAGACCTGGAAAAAATGCCTTTCTCCGACCTTTCCGATGCCATCAATGTCTGGCTCAACGGGGTCTATACCATCAGCGGGAACATTATCTTCGTGGTAGACGGGAATATTGCCGGCGATGTGAATTCTTATAGTATCCATGACGTGAAAGAAGCAGTCCTGGTGCAAAATGCAGGTGTGCTGACCGGCACGGCCGGCAATCAGCAGCAAATGGTATTGATCACTACCCGTCAAGGCCGAGACACGCCAGGTATCCGGACGGCAGCACAGACTTTTTTGGTGCATAGCCCCGGCGCTTCCACCAGCTTGTATCACCAGTATTTCGCCAGCGTGGGTAAAAGCTTTAAAAAGGTCAGCGCCGGTATATCGGCGAACTATTTAAGGGATGTGGTTCCCATGATGAAACAAGAGGGTGTAAAGACGACGCCTTATCATATGGACA
>DASZVM010000326.1:0-7019 GCA_035547295.1 Puia sp.
GAACTGTGCTTTACCTTTCAGATACAAGTCCCGTTTATCTTTTTCAAACCCGGGGAAATATCGCAAAGAGCTGTTTGGATAAAGTGTAGCCAGCGAGCCGTCGGACAGCTTAATCCGCATTACTTTTTTTGTTTTATTCTCAGTCATCACAAATTCCGGTGCGCTGGCTTTAGGCTGCGTTGAGATAACTATCGCTTCTGTCGCCGGCCTGCCCGTTCCAGTAAACAGTTTCATTCCCACCAGCACTACTGCGCCGATGAGCGCGGCTGCCGCCACATATCGGAAGATCAGCCTTTTTACACCGGCACGCCTCTCCGGTTCATATGTTTCCTTGATACGCAGCAACATTCTGTCGCTCAACCCCGTATCCAACTTCGAAGCATCCCTGGCCAGCCAATCATCCACAGGCATGTATTGCTCCATTACGTCAGGATGCTCTTGCAGGTATGCCCAAACCTCAGCCGCCTCCCCATCGGTACATTGGTTCTTTAGAAATTTTTCAAATATCTCTTTGTTTAATTCCATTGATAGGTAAATAGCTGATGGTATCTTACATCTGTTATAAAGATTCGTATGACCTGACGTTTACCCCTACGAAGCAAAAAAATTTCTTTCTGATCAATTACAGGTTGAGGATATGACACAGCGCAACCGCTTTTCTCAGCGTTTTCAGCGCTTTGGAGACTTGGTTCTCAACAGTTTTGGGAGAGATGGATAAGCGTTCCGCAATTTGAGAGTAGGTAAGCCCTCCCTCGCGACTAAGAATATATATTTTCCTGCATTCGGGCGGCAGGCTTTCAATGGTCTCTGTTACTTTTTCCATTAATTGTTTATCAGCAGCAGGGTCGCCGGCAATGACGGCGTCGGTGTTTTGCTTTACGATATCCAATGCTTTTCTCTCAGCCGCCTTTCTGCGTAAAGTATCTACCATAATGGAACGCGCCACCCTCGCGAGCTGAGCTTCTATAGGGAATGCATCGGACAATCCGCCTCTTCTTTCCCATACTCTGATAAAAGCCATTTGCACCGTTTCTTCAGCCAGCTCCTCCGAGGCTGTTCTTTTTAAAACATAGAAATAAAACCGTTCGTGGTATTTATGGTATACCTCCTCAAAAGCAAGTTTATTTCCGCGTTTTATTTCCTCAACGTAATTCATTAAGGGACGCAAGTTAGAATTTTGGTATAAAATGGCAGATTAAGTTATCGTTAGCATAACATCTGCCCTGTCGATGCATTATCCAATTGACGAATATAATGAAATTAACAATATCACCATCACGATAAAGCCGGCTGTAGTGGTGTTTAACCGATCGTCGCACTGTAAACGACTTACATATACGTTTTCTCCGACTTGAAAATTGCGTACTGTTGTTAACAGATCTGTCAGGGTTGCACCTGTGTCTTTGGCTTTATGTGTTTTAACAAGGTTAAGGATATCCCGGCAACGATCAAAACGAGGAACCGACAGGAAACCAGGTTATTGAGGACAATCTTCGAGCATTCTTAATTCAATATATATTGAAAACCAACCGATTTTTATCAATGCTATAGACTGATTACGGCTCGATTTTAATAGTTGCGGACAATTATGTCTTTTTATATTTGGCCATAAGTTATCATTAAAATACATTTGCGGACAAGTATAAGAATATAAATTTGTCCATAAGTATGGCCCAGGTGATCATCGGCAGAGATACCGAAAAGAAAATATTACAAGACATGCTTTCTTCGGGGGAAGCTGAATTGATCGCCATTTTGGGGCGTCGCCGGGTTGGGAAAACTTTTCTTGTTAGGAATTATTATGAGAAACATCTCATATTCGAATACACCGGAGTTCATGAAGCAGGCTTAGAGGAGCAATTGCTTAACTTCAGAAATGCCCTTCAGCAGGCTATGAGCTCTGCTATTCCTCCGGCTACTCCTATCAACTGGATAGAGTCCTTTACTTTTCTCTCCGAGTTTCTGAAGTTAAAATTATCCAAAGCGCCAGTCGTTGTCCTATTTGATGAGTTTCCATGGATTCACACCCCAAAATCCGGATTCCTATCAGCCTTTGGTCATTGGTGGAACACCTGGGCTTCGCGGCAGGCACTGCTAAAAGTAGTGATTTGCGGATCGGCAGCGTCCTGGATGATCGAAAATATTATTAACAACAAGGGCGGACTTCATAACCGGGTTAGCCGGACCATCCGGTTGCTTCCTTTCTCTCTGAAAGAAACTCAAGAATACCTGATTAGCCGTGGTATCCGGCTGGATCAATATCAGATCCTGCAACTTTATATGGCAATGGGAGGTATCCCCCAATACTTAAAACAGGTTGATAAGGGTGAAAGTGCCGACCAGGTGATTGATAAGCTTTTCTTTGAGAAACAAGGGCTTCTCAAAGTCGAGTTTGCCAACCTTTATCGATCTCTATTTGCCAATGCGGTACATCATGAGGCGATTGTGCGTGCGTTGGCCAAAAAAGGAAGTGGTTTGAGTCGAATTGAAATAATCGAAAATTGTGGATTTACCACAGGTGGTGGAACTACGCGATTATTAGAAGAACTGGAGGAATCCGGATTTATCACCCAGTATATTCCTTTTGGCAAAACTTCGAGGGATAGTATTTACAAGCTCTCGGATGAATACTCTTTATTCTATCTGAAATACGTAGAGCATGCCCGTGCCGGCGGCGAAGGCACCTGGCATAAAATCGTTACCGGACAGTCTTACAATAGTTGGAGCGGTTATGCCTTTGAAGCCATCTGCCAGAAACATGTCCCGCAGATCAAGAAGGCACTCGGAATAGGATCTGTATATACTGAGGCCTCCGGATGGCGACATATTGGTAAGAAAGGAGAAAAGGGAGCTCAAATTGACCTCCTGCTCGATCGCCAGGATCATTGTATGAACCTATGTGAAATAAAATTCTCTTCCAGAGAGTTCGTAATTGACAAGCGGTATGCCGGTGATCTTGAAAACAAAGTTCAGGTATTCAAGAGTCACACTAAAACCAGGAAAACGATCTTCCCTACAATGATTACTCCTTATGGCGTACTAAAGAATGATTACTATACCAATCTAATACAGGCGGAAGTGCTGATGGGGGATTTATTCAGCCAATAGACCAACCTATAAAACCTTCTGACATGACAAAAGCAGATTTTGAACATATTAAGAATACGGAATATGCAACTTCAGCCAATCTGCAATCTTCATCCAGGCTGCCTGGAGATAATAGCTATGCCCATTTCATTGAATTGTTATTTTCCTGCGCATGGGATGACCACGGAAAAACAATGTTCAAAGGATTTGAATTATGCCTGTTTGACAACATATATGGCTTTGTCCGGGAAGTTAAAAAACGAGAGAGATCCAATTCATTGTCCCGGATGGTGGCAGGGTATGCCTGGCCATGCATCTCTTTGAGAAATCCGTCATTGTATGACATTACCATCGGAGATTTTCGTGCGAGATGGAACCGAACGACCACTGAATGGATCACTTCTCCGGGGGCAATTGACGAAGTTGGTACTATCCATACAGTACAGGGCTACGAATTCAACTATGCTGGTGTTATCTTTGGCCCGGAGATCTCATATGATAAACATAAAAATGAGATCGTCATTCACAAAGAGCACTACTATGATAGTCTCGGAAAAAAAACTATCGCCGATTCGGCAGAACTCAGAAGAAACATCATCAATATTTACAGGATACTGATGACGCGGGGCATAAAAGGAACTTTTGTATATGCCTGCAATAAAGAACTGCATGAATATTTTGCCCGGCACATGCATATATACAGATCACATTCCGACATTTTGGAGGATGAGATCAATAACCGCCTGATACAATACCTGGCACGATATCCCAGGAAAATGTACGAGTTGTCGCCCCGTAAATTTGAAGAACTCGTATGTGAACTGCTACGGGACATGGGATATGATGTATACCTTACTCCTGGCTCCAGGGACGGAGGAAAAGACATCATTGCTGTATCAAAACTTCCCTGTGGCAAAAAGGTTGTCGCACTTGTTGAATGCAAACGATACAAGGCAGGCAAGTTGGTGGGTGTTGATGTGCTCAGGCAATTCATGTATACTATCGCATCACATAAAGTAAATGCGGGGCTCATTACAACCACCTCTGACTTTTCAGGCGATGCATATACCATGCAAAAAGAGGTTAAATGGCAGTTGGAACTCCATAACTTCTGGCAAGTACAGGATTGGCTGTCAAACTATGGGCAATGGAAACAGACCGGCAAACACCGGGGATTGTGGTTGCCAGATGATCCGTTAAAATAGCAGGGATATTTACTCAAAGCATGGAATAGAAGAGAGACATTACGTAAAATGCCCCACCTATGGTGGGGACATTCATCTAATCTGCGGAGAGGGCGGGATTCGAACCCGCGATACCCTTTCGAGTATACACACTTTCCAGGCGTGCTCCTTCAACCACTCGGACACCTCTCCTAAAGGGCTGCAAAAGTAAGATATCCCAGCCTAGATTCCGAATATTTTTTGCGCATTCTCCGTCGTAACCCTGGCCACCTCCTCCCGGCTCACCCCCTTTACCTCCGCCAGTTTTGCCACCACATACTGCAGATAGCTGCTCTCGTTCCGCTTGCCCCTGAAAGGAACAGGGCTCAGATAGGGCGCATCCGTCTCCAATACCATGCTTTCCAGGGAAATATCCTTCAAGGCCTCTGCCAGACCCGAATTCTTATACGTCAACACCCCGCCAATCCCCAGGTACAACCCAAGATCCACCACCTGTCTGGCAGCATCCCCATCCCCCGAAAAGCAATGGAAAATACCACGCAGACTGCCCTTCTGATGCTCCCTGACTACCCCGATGCTCTCCTGCATGGAATTCCGTGAATGGATCACAATAGGGATACGATAATGCAGCGCCCATTCTATCTGCCTGTGAAAAGCTTCATACTGCTGCGTCTCAAAGGTCCTGTCCCAGTAAAAGTCAAGCCCGATCTCACCTACGGCCACCCAGGAACGCTGCCGCAGCCAGCCTTCCACCAATTTCAATTCTTCTATATGATCTGCTTTTACGGAGGTCGGATGCAGTCCCATCATCCCGATGCATTTGCCCGGATAACGCTGCTCCAGCGCCATCAGCGCCTCATGGGACCCGCTATCCACCGCAGGTAGATAAAACTTCTCAACTCCTTCTCTTTCAGCCCGCTGTATTACCTCATCGATATCCCGGGCGAATTCCTTGTTGTATAAATGACAATGCGTGTCGATCAGTTGCATAAACTATGAATTGCGGATCATTATGCCCACGGACAACGCCCCATCCAGCCGATGCGCCGAAGACATATTCCGCCGCAAATATCCCCAAAAACCAGTATATCAGTACAAGGACCCTTTGCCGGACGCTGTAAATCTTTTAACTACGTATAAACACCTTATTGTGTGGCCCATTGAAATTACTTTGCATAAATCAAAAAAAGATTTACCTTTAAACCAGTTTTCATAGGGTACGGATTAAAAACGGGCCAGGGTGTCTACCCAGGCCCAATTCATTTTATAGCAATGACGGGCATTTCAGCCCATTTTCCTGCTCATTCCAGCGCATAGCTATCACTGTTTGCCGCCCCATGAAACGATGTTTTTCACCTCGCAAATGACATCGTATTTTCCGCAATTTTTTGGCTGATCATCACCGTATACCCCGGAACCGGTAACCCTTTTCAATAAAATGTTCCAACACCGATGGCAGGGCCGCTTCCAGCCGGGGATATGCTTTTTCGCTGTCATGGAATACGATGATAGACCCCGGCCGCGCATGCCGTATCACGTTACGGGCGCACTTTTCCGGACGCAGCGCTCTGTCGAAATCCGCGCTCAGCACATCCCACATGATGATCTGGTACCCAAAGGGCGCCTGCCGCAGCAGCGAAGCCTGAAAAGCGCTGATCCGGCCATATGGAGGGCGAAAAAGATCGGAGTCGATATAATGCGAAGCCTGCCTGATGTCGTTGAGGTACGCCGCATCGGAGGTCTTCCATCCATTGAGATGATGCTGTGTATGATTGCCCACCCGGTGCCCTTCATCGAGAATACGCCTGTAGATCTGCGGGTGCTCCTGTACGTTCTTGCCGATGCAGAAGAAAGTCCCCTTCGCCCCATATCCGGCCAGGGTATCGAGGACAAATGGAGTAGCTGCAGGATGCGGACCGTCATCGAAGGTCAGGTAAAGCACCTTGTCATCCCCCGTAGCCGGAATATCCCAAACCAGGCCGCCATACCATTTCTTTAGCCACCAGGGCGTCTTTACCAGATAGAGCATAAGCATGTAAGATACGGACTAATCCATCATCAGGCCAGGCGCTCATCAGGCCAATCCACCGTCAAACAAAGCACCCTGGCCCGGCCGCCACGCGTCACATACTCTCCTTCAGAAAAGTATTCACATGCACCACCTGTCCCCCATCGCGGAAGATCTTCCCATTCCTCCGGCAAAACTCCGTCTGGCTGGGCTCATCCTTTAACAGCTGATCCATGTAGCGCCGGATAGCCGCATCTTTCATCTTCAGGGGCCCACCGAACAATATGACATCGTCGATATAGCTATGGAGCAAAGGCTCCAGCTGGTGATAAAAGAGGTCCCGTGTGGCAAAGATGTCGCTGCCGATGACCTTGTCGCCCGAGATGGCTGCAAAGCCCACGATCGTACTGTCGGAATGCTGGAATTTATCGTAGAAGTACTTGAAATATTCGTCCCCGGCCGCCACATATTTTTTGTCCAGGTTGCGGGAGAGATAGGCCTGCGTATTGTTCTTGAAACCTCCCGCCTGCAGCTGCCTGTCGATCTCCCTCCATATCAATACCTGGTTGGGTGTCGAGTCCAGGACTTTCCGGAGATGACCGTTGGCATAGCTGCCGTAGGCAAATTTCTTCTCTTTCTCGCTCCAGCGCCCCTCTTCCACACACATCACCGGCACGTATTGGTCTTTTTCGGAAGGATGAAGTATCGTATCCCGTATCACCATCCTGTCCTGCCGGCCT
>DASZVM010000327.1:0-3256 GCA_035547295.1 Puia sp.
CAGTCGATACCCTTGTTCATCAGACCCATGATCAGCCGGCGGACGGATAGCATAGGCTGCGGATGGCTTGACCAGCAGCAGAGCACGGCCGATTCGTCACTGCGGACAGCCTCTAAAAGATCATCGAGGTCATTGGCAGCCGCATCTATGGAAATAAAATTTAATAGAGACGAGCGCTCACTCGCATTCAGATACTCTTTCCCCTGGTACAACGGCAGATAGTGAACCCTGTCAGTAGTCAGCCATGTCCCGTAATCACAAATA
The DNA here is from genome assembly GCA_035547295.1 of Puia sp. Lineage (GTDB taxonomy): Bacteria > Bacteroidota > Bacteroidia > Chitinophagales > Chitinophagaceae > Puia. The sequence goes on from DASZVM010000327.1 coordinate 265, forward strand.
ACCCGCAGTGTCCCGGGAAGATCGAAATCGATCAGCTTTTTGGCCGTATACAGATAATCCGCCGCCGCATCGCCGATGTTCCACTTATCGCTGCCGGCATCGTAGTTATAGCCAACCGCCTGCAGATCCGTCCGGCTGATACTGCCTGCCTTCATAAAGTCAGCTACCACCACAGGTACATGGTGGTCGCCGATATTTGTCACAGCCTTTGAAGTGCGCCGCCTGTATTCAAACGGGGAATAAGGAACCTTATCGACAGGAGGGATCGCGGGTGCATCTGTCGCAGTGCGGCTTTCATATCTTTTTACCAGGTCCTTGCACACAGGTATTTCGAACTCCGGGTCCTCTGTCAGGGAAACACGGATGGTATCCCCGATACCGTCTTCCAGCAAAGTACCGATGCCGATGGCGGATTTGATACGGCCATCCTCGCCGTCCCCCGCTTCCGTCACTCCCAGGTGGAGGGGGTAACAGGCGCCAAACTCATCCTCCATCGTACGGATCAGCAGGCGATATGCCTGTACCATCACCTGCGGATTGCTGGATTTCATGCTGAGGATGATATTGTGATAGCTCTCATCCCTGGCCACCCGGAGGAACTCCATAGCGCTTTCCACCATACCCATGGGCGTGTCGCCATACCGGCTCATGATCCTATCGCTCAAAGAGCCGTGGTTGGTGCCGATACGCATGGCAGTACCGTATTCCTTACAGATCTTTACCAGGGGCGTAAACCGCTCGCGTATACGATCGATCTCCTCATTGTATTCCGTGTCCGTATATTCGATAAACTCGAATTTCTTTTTGTCGATATAATTGCCGGGATTGACCCTTACTTTCTCTACGATGCGGGCCGCTATTTCGGCTGCATTGGGTGTAAAATGAATATCCGCCACCAGGGGCGTGGTATATCCTCTTCTCCGCAGCTCGTTCCTGATATTCAGCAAATTCTCCGCTTCTTTTTTGGAAGGGGCCGTGATACGCACCAGTTCGGCGCCGGCTTCGATGCAACGGATGGACTGCTCCACGGTGGCCAGCGTATCCATCGTGTCGGTGGTGGTCATCGTCTGGATCCGGATAGGATGAAGATTGCCCAGCAGCAGATCGCCGATCTTTACTTCAAGGGTCTTCAACCGCCGGTATTGCGTAAGGGAATGACAATATAGTTGCATAGTGATAGTGTAAAGTTAGCACATCCCGGGTTACCTGTCTATTACCAATCCTTATCCGGCTGGTTGGGCGCTTTTGCCTTATTTTGGTTCATCTTGTCCTGGATATCTTTTTCCTTCTGCTGAAGCGTTTTAAGGTATTGCTCTACCTGCTGTTTGGTAAGACGGCTGGGCTGTGGCTTGGGTTGTTGAGGCTGCTCCTGCTCTTTATTTTGATCTTTTTTGTCCTTTGGGTCTTTTTTATCCTGCTGGTCCTTTTTCTCTTTTTGCTGCTGGGATTGCTGTTGCTGTTTCAGCTGCTGCAAGGCCTTCTGCAGGTTCTCCCGGGCATCTTCGTCATTTGCATCCAGCTTCAGGGCATTCTTCCAGGCATCGATGCTCTCCTGGAGCTTTTGTTGCTTGACCAGGGCTACGCCCTTATTGTACAACCCCCTCTCCTGCATGGCCTTGTCGGTGGTATGCTCCACGCTGGCATTATAGGAGCTGGCCGCATCGCTATAGCTGTTCTTCCTGAATTGGGCATTCCCAAGGTTATAGTTGGCCGTAGGGTTGCCGGGCGCTTTTTTAACAGCGTCCTCATACTGTTTGAGGGATTGATCTATTTGCTTCTGTTTGTAATAACGGTTGCCGCTGCGGATCAGTGCATTTTCCTTTTGCGCCGATGAAGAAAGGGAGCTGCAGAGGAGCAGCACGCCCATACCCGTCGCAAGACGGAGGTTACGCCGCCGGCGTTCCGGAAGGAAATACTCCGCCAGCAGCAGCAGTAGCGCAATGCCCAGGAACCATTGGAAATAGCTGATATAATCGATAAATGCCGTATCGCTGAGGGATTTCTTTTCAACGCTTTCCAGCTGCTGCGTCATGGTGATGAGGACATCATCCAGGTTGTCCATGCGTATGTACCGGCCGTTGGTCGCATCGGCCAGCTGTTGCAGCTCGGCCTCGTTGAGCTTGGAGATCACCGTATTGCCCTGCTCGTCCTTTTTCAGCTCGTTGGTGACAGGGTCTACGATAGGCGAGCCTTCGGCGGAGCCGATCCCGACGGTATTGATCATTACGCCATTGCCGGCCAGCTCTTTGGCAACCTTCATCGCTTCCGGGTCATGGTCTTCCCCATCCGATAGCAGGATGATCGCCTTGTATTTTCGCTCCTTGCTGTTAAAGGCCGTATTAGCCATCTTCAGGGCTTCGCCGATCACCGTTCCCTGTGTGGGGACCACATCGGGAGAGGCATCCTGTATATATAGACGGGCGGCGCCATGGTCCGTGGTCAGCGGCATCTGCATATATGCCCTGCCGGCAAAGAGCACCAGACCGATGCGGTCATTCTCCAGCTTATCCGTAAGCCTGGTCAGCAGCTGTTTGGCCTTTTCCAGACGGCTGGGTTTGATATCACGGGCCAGCATGCTCTTGCTGACATCCAGCACCAGCATGACATCCACACCCCGGCGATTGACATTCTCCATGCGCCCGGGACGTTGGAAATTCGCCGCCCCTAATACTACAGCAGTAAGGGCCAGCAATACCAGCCCCGCCTTGATCCCCCAACGGAGAGGGGAGAAGCTCTTTACCAGCTGTCCCACCAGCGCAGGGTCGCCGATGCGGGCCTTCGTTTTTTTCTTCCATTTCAGCAAGGTGTAGAGCAGGAGCCCCAGCAGGGGAAGAGCACCCAGACCGAACAGATATTCAATATGTTGCCATTTCAACATAAATGCAATTTAAACAACTTCGCGCATGCAGGATTGCAAAAAGAAAGCCAATTCAATGATCATCCAGCCAGAGGTCCAACAGGTCTTTCGTTTCCGCGGAAGGCTGATCTCTGA
>DASZVM010000328.1:0-7485 GCA_035547295.1 Puia sp.
TCTGCCGGGTCAGGGCATGGTATTCCGTGTTCGTGGAGCGGCCTCTCTTCAATCGGGTAACCAGCCCCTGGTGGTCATTGACGGACAGCCTATCAGTAGCGATGTCACCGGTGGGACAGGTGATCTCAACCTCCTGAGCCCTGACCAGATAGAAAGCTTTACCGTGCTGAAAGATGCCGCTGCATCTGCGCTGTATGGCAGCCGTGCCGCAAACGGCGTTATCCTCATTACTACAAAAACGGGCAAGGCGGGTAAGACCACTGTGTCTGCCAATGCCTATTATGGTCAGCAGTTCGTCCCGCAACGGGGTCGTCCTGACCTGATGAATGCAAGGGAATTTGCAACATTCATGAAAGGGTACTATGAGGACATGATTGCTTATGAAAACTTCACCGGCCCCATTCCCACGGAATATCAAAACCCCGATCAGTATGGCAAAGGGACGGACTGGTACGATGCCCTGCTGAGAACGGCGCCCATCGAGAACTATTCCATCAATATCTCCGGCGGCAGCGATAAGCTGGTCACCAGCACGTCCTTTAACTATTTCAATCAGCAGGGGGTGCTGGTAAATACGGGGATGAAACGTTATTCCTTTCGCAGCAACAATGAATACAGGCCATGGGACAAAGTAAAGATCGGCCTGAATCTCGCGCCTACCTATCAAATAGATCATAATACACGTCAGGGATCGCTGGCTATCAACGGGAACCGCCAAATCTTCAGCGGCGCCATGATCAGCAGTCCCCTTATCTCTCCAAGGAAGGCGGATGGCAGCTGGAACCTTACGACGACATCCCCCCATATGTATACGCTGCCTAATTTCCTCATGCAGATGCAGATGATGAACAACAACCAGAATAACCTGCAGCTGCTGGGAAATGCATATATCGACGTCGAGCCCATCAAGAACCTGCATTTGAGAAGCTCTATCAACGGGGACTTCCTGATGTTTGACTATAATGCATACTACGGCACCTGGTATGGAGCGTTCAATTTAGTGCCTCCGAGAGACCCTGCAGCCTCCTCTGCGGTCAGCAGCAGCAGCAACTCGATCTCCTGGCTGAACGAGAATACAGCGACTTACAATATGTCATTTGGCGAGCACAATATCGAGGCGCTGGTGGGTTATACGTCCCAGCGTTATGACCAGCATTCCCGGTATGTGCAAGGCACCGGCTTTGCCAATGATGCGGTGACTGTTGTCACTGGCGCCACCAGTACCAGCGGCAGCACCAACTCTGCTGCCTGGAGCATCGCTTCCGCACTGGCACGTGTCAATTATGATTTCAATAAGAAATATTTTATCTCCGGCAGCATCCGTCGCGACGGGAGCTCACGTTTTGGTCAGTACACCAAGTACGGGACTTTTCCTGCGGTTTCCGCGGGCTGGATCGTCAGCGAAGAAGGCTTTTTTCCCAAGTCGAATGCATTCTCTTATTTAAAGCTAAAGGGAGGATATGGTTTGACAGGTAACTTCAACGTGGGTAACTATACGGCGATCACCACCATTACTTCCACTCCCTATGTGTTCAGCAATACCACTACCATTGGCGAGTCCATTACCACGCTGGGCAACCCCTTGCTGACCTGGGAAGAATCCAAGCAGACGGACGTTGGTCTGGAAGCAAATTTCCTTAACAACCGGATCACCCTGTCATATGATTACTATAACAAACGGACCCAGAATATGCTGGCACAGCAGCCCCTGCCGTATGGTTCCGGCTATGCTGCTTTATCGGCCAATATCGGTACTTTCCGTATGTGGGGTCATGAGTTCACCGTCAGCAGCAAAAACCTGACGGGGAAGCTGACCTGGACCACCGACCTCAACATCAGCCTGAATGACAACAAGGTGCTATATATGCTGGATCATAAGCCTATCGGTGGTACGGGTACCTATAATGATTACAACCGTACCCAGGAAGGTCATCGCATCGGTGAGCTCTACGGTTATATCTTCGATGGTTTGTACAAGGATAAGGCAGATCTTGCTAAAAGCGCCAGGGCGGCATACAGCGACGTCGGTACTACCAAATACCGGGATGTCAATGGCGATGATACGATCAATATCAGCGACCGTACCTTCATCGGCAATCCCAGCCCCCGTATGATCTTTGGTATCAGCAATAACTTTACCTATGGGAACTGGGACCTGAATATCATTGCCTCCGGTCAGACAGGCAACAAGATCATGAACATCAACAACCAGAACCTGCAGAACCTGGATGGTATATTCAATATCAACAAGAATATGGCCAACAGGTGGCGTTCAGAAGCAAACCCGGGCAACGGTCTTGTTCCCAGGACGCTGAAGAATACGACAGAGCTCTACCGGTTTACCAACACCAACTGGGTAAAAAGCGGCGATTATCTGACCATCCGCAATATTGCGCTGGGCTATACATTCCGGCAAAACCAGCTGAAATATGTAAAAAGCATAAGGGTGTATGGCAGCGTACAGAATGCTTTTATTTTTACGAAGTATCCGGGTCAGAACCCTGAAGTAAACGATAGTAAGGACAGCCAGACCACAGCTGGCCAGGACAACGGGTCTTTTCCGCTGCCCACCACAGTCATGATCGGCGCCAATATCAATTTTTAAAAGACGGGTCCTTTATTCTTTACACTTTCAACAGTAAAACATGCAAACGAGAAAATATATAACGATCCTTGCAATGACTTCCCTGGTAGTCTCTTCCTGTAAGAAGGACTTCCTGGAGCTATATCCAGAAGGGGCTATTAACTTAACCACTTTCTATAAGACCGACAGGGATTTTCAGCAGGCCGTAGTTGGCGCTTATGTACCGCTGCGGGATGCTGCCAACGCAGCTTTTTACCTGGAGGAGATGCGGTCGGACAATACCGACTATTACTATAACGCGCAGGACAGGGGTGGTACTGCGTACGAACAGATTGCAGACTTTATGGACGACAAAGGCAATGGGGTTATCAGCACTGTCTGGAAAGCAGACTATCAGGGCATTCAACGGTGCAATGTCATTCTTGACAGGCTTGAGACCGCCAAGGAGGTGACCGATGCGGTGAAGACGCAGGCCATTGGTGAAACCAAGGCTTTACGCGCTCATTATTACTTTGAGCTCGTGCGATTATTTGGTAAATTGCCTTTGTTCCTGCATGAAGTAAAACAGCAGTCGGAATCGCAGTTGGGGCGTTCCAGCGTCGACAGCGTCTACGATCAGATCATTTCCGACCTGACGGATGCCATCAGCAAGCTGCCTGTCACTACATTCAGCACCACTGACGTGCAAACGGGAAGGATCACAAAAGGAATGGCTGCCACGGAGCTGGGTATGGTGTATGTAACGAGGAAAGAATGGCAGAAGGCCAGCGATATCCTTACTACTGTCACTACCATGGGATACCACTTGTTGCCGGAATATAAGACCCTTTTCAAAGTGACGACGGAGAACAGCCGGGAATCCATTTTCGAGGTCCAGTACAAATCCGGTACCGATGGGCAATCCAGCATGTTCATATATTATTTTACACCAGTGGTTAAGAGCACTACGCCATATCTTGGTATCAACTATGCCAATACCGCGGGCGGCTGGAATACGCCGACGGACGACATGCTGAGTCAATACGAGCCAGGGGACAAACGGCTGGATGCAAGCATCGGATATGTAAAGGGACACTACGACACAACGGGCACCTATGTTGCAGACAGCGTTTCCAGCGTGCTCAGCCCTGCCACGCCAAATGAGGAATCCAGGATCTTTGTCAGGAAGTATCTCGATCCTCCCTATTACAACGCGTTGCGTAATACGGACCAGAACTGGCCTGTTTACCGCTATGCCGACGTAGAGCTCCTGCTTGCCGAGGCCTTGAATGAGCAGGGCAAAAGCGGTGATGCGTTGCCTTACCTGAATGACGTGAGGACCCGTGCGGGACTGGTGGCTTCTACCGAAACGGACCAGGCCCTTCTGCGTGAGGTCATTGCTCATGAAAGAAGGGTGGAGCTGGCTTTTGAGAACAAACGCTGGTTTGACCTCATCCGTACCGGCCAGGCCATTCCCGTGATGACTGCATTCGGCATAAAACAAAAACAAAAGTATTCCTATATTGCTCCCGGCGCTTACAATGTCAATGCCAACAAACTTGTATACGCTATCCCCAATTATGAGATGACCTATAATACGGCGCTTACGCAGAACGATGGTTACTAATAGGGGGAAGAGGAGAAAAAACTAACAAACATGAATTACGAACTGACGCAACAACAGGTGCAAAGCTACAGGGACAATGGCTTTATCGTGATCGATAATTTTCTTTCTCCGGAGGAGCTGGAAGATTGGCGGACAAAGGTTATGAATGCCGTCAATAACCGCGCGGGCGTAAAGATGCCGGGCAAGGAGCTTAAGACCGGAGAGGACGATGGGATCAATGATGACACCGAGTATTTCGGAAAGGTGTTCGACCAGCTGATAAACCTCTGGCAGACCGATGAAGGTGTGAAAAAGCTCATGTTTGACCAGCGCATCGGCAAGATGGCCGCCCAACTGGCCGGGGTAGATGGCATCCGTATCTGGCATGACCAGGCCTTGTTCAAGCGCCCGTGGGCCAACCCCACGGCCTGGCACCTGGATACTCCTTTCTGGAGTTTTACGGACAGGAACGCCCTTTCCATCTGGGTGGCCCTGGATGACGCCACCTATGAGAACGGCTGTCTTTATTTTATCCCGGGTTCCTATAACAGCACCCGGTTTGATAACAGCGGCATCGGCAAGAATATGGATGGTATCTTTACCGTTTATCCGCAGCTGGGCAAAGTGAATTCGAAGGCCGCGCCCATGAAGGCGGGCAGCTGCAGCTTCCATAACGGACTTACCATTCATGGAGCAGGCGCCAACATGACCAACGGCTGGCGCCGGGCGATGACCTGTGCGTACATGCCTGACGGGAATGTATACAATGGCCAGCCGAATGTGCTGCCGGACGCTTATGTGAAAAAGCTGGCTGTGGGAGACCCTTTGAACAACGATGTGCAGAACCCCCTGATATATCATAAATAGTAGGATAATAATGAACAGACGAGCTTTCCTTTGGCAGGGGTCTTTGCTGACCACTGGCTTTACTCTAATGAAAATGTCGCCGGTACAGGCAAAGAAACTACCCTTCAACGCTCCGGACCCTGACCTGTACCGGCTGTTTAAAGATCCGGATACTATCCATCGTCCTTTTGTACGCTGGTGGTGGAATGGCGACAAGGTAGAGAAAGAGGAGCTGGCCCGTGAGCTGCGGCTGATGAAAGAGGCGGGCATCGGCGGCGTGGAGATCAACCCCGTCAAATTTCCCATAAATACGGATGATATGGGCAAGCCGTCCATTCAATGGCTGAGCCCCGAGTGGGTAGAGCTCCTGCAGTTCACGCTGAAAGAAGCGGCCTCACTTGGTCTTACCTGCGACCTCATCGTAGGGTCCGGCTGGCCTTTTGGCGCCGAGTACCTGCAAGGGGAGGAGCGCTCGCAGGTGGTGGTGATCGCCGCGGTGAAAGTGGAAGGTCCCCAGTATTATGAAGTTTCGCCTTTCGCCCTTTTTACAGAATCCGACCCTGCCGTCACTTCTGTCTTTCCGGGCCGGGTCCCGGAGCTGATGTCCGTGCAGCTGGCGCCTGCCCGCCTGGAACGAATGGACCAGGTGGTCGATTATTCCTCCCAGATACCCGGCGGAGAGATAAAGATCGACATACCCGCCGGCAAGCATGTGATATACGGGCTGGTGAAGTTCAACGGGTCAATGGAGGTGATCAATGGCGCTCCCGGCGCCAATGGGCCTGTGCTCAACCATTATAATGAGGCTGCCGTAAAGAAATATTTCCACCGGATGTCGGATGCTATCCAACAGCAGATAGGGCCGTTGACGGGACATGTCCGCAGCTTTTTTACGGATAGCATGGAGCTGGAGGGCGCCAACTGGTGCGCCGACATGATGGATGAATTCAAAAAGAGAAGGGGTTACGATCCCATGCCTTACCTGCCTTTTACCATGTTCAAGACAGGGGGGATGGGGAATATATACGATTTCAATTATGGGGCCGAGCTTGGGCCGGAGCTGAAGGATAAGATCGAGCGGGTGCGTTATGACTTCGATCTCACGAAGTCGGAGCTGATCCGGGAAAGGTTTATCCGCAGCTTTACGGACTGGTGCAGGGAGAATAAGATAAAATCCCGGGTGCAGGCCTATGGACGTGGATATTTTCCCCTGGAAGGCAGCTTTGATATCGACCTGCCCGAGTGCGAGACCTGGATAAAGTACGGCATCGGCAAAGAGATGAGCGAGACGGACTGGCATATCGGCCGGGCATATACGATGATCAACAAATATGTCTCTTCCGCCGCTCATCTGAAAGGCAAACGGCATGTCAGCTGCGAGGAGCTTACCAATACGGATATGGTCTTCAACGACACGCTGGAAATATTGAAGGTGGCGGGTGATCAAAGCACTATCTCGGGCGTGACCCATCCTGTTTTCCATGGGTTCAACTATTCGCCCCCCGATGCGCCTTTCCCCGGCTGGGTGAGATATGGTACTTATTTTAACGAGAAGAATACCTGGTGGCCTTATTTCAGACGTTTCACCGACTATAAGGCCCGTATGTCGGCCCTGCTGCAGCAGGTGGATATGTTTGCGGATATAGCCGTATTGCCTCCCGTATCCGACATGTGGAGCATCTTTGGCGCGCAGAATGAACCTTTCCCCAGCCTGATGTATCCCACCTGGGCCACGTTTGTATGGGAGTCCATACATAAGAACGGCAATGCCTGCGATTATGTTTCGGATGAGGTGATCCGCGAGGCGGAGATGAAGGATGGATGGATGCATTACGGTCCCCGCAAGTATCACACGATCTTTTTGATCCGGGTGCAGAGGATGGACCCGGCGACTGTGCGCAAGCTGTATGATTTTGTCGCTGCAGGCGGACGGATATTTTGCATCGAAACCACACCCGATCGCAGCCTCGGCCTCGACGACCACGCCCGCCGCGACACGGAAGTACAGTCGTGGGTGACAAAGATGAAAGCTTTCCCCGAGAGGTTTATCCTGCTGAACAAGCCGGAGCAGAACTGGATACTTTGGTATAAGGATGTACAGCAGAAATATGGTATAACGCCCTATGTGCATATCGACAACCCGGATCCGTTTGTCAACCAGGTACGTTATCAGGCAGGCAGGACGGAAATGCTGCTGTTCATCAATTCAAGTACGGAGAAGGAGCACCGGATGAACCTGGATGTACATAAAGATATTGCACAGGGTCGTCAGGCCTGGGTATGGGGTCCCGTGACAGGGGAACGCTGGCATATCGGGTCAGGTTCGTCACAGATAGCGCTGGACCTGGGGCCGGCCGATGCAAGGCTGCTGGTATTCGACAGGGAGAAGAAGGGCAGGCCCTGGAAGCCGGCTCCGGCGGCCGCCGGAGCGGGAGCCTCATCATCGGGAACAACCCTCGATACCTGGACC
>DASZVM010000329.1:0-3066 GCA_035547295.1 Puia sp.
GCCTGGTACCTTATAAGGATCGACACTGTCCGGCAGTTGGTTCTTATTCAGCAGTTGTACGCCATTGTATGTCTCATGATAATCCTCGTTCGACTCCCTTCCCACCACATACGATACACCCGCTGCCGCCATGAGATCGCCTTCATAGCTGCAGTCGATAAATACTTTGGCCTCTACTCTGCTGACATGTCCGGTGGTATCCCCCAGCCCGATATCCATGATCTTTCCCTTCCCTTTATGTACATCCCGCAGGGATCTCCCCATCCATACTTCCAGCCTTGCTTCCCGGATATATTGTTCGAATACTTCCCTGGCCACATGCGGCTCGAATATCCAGCTTTCCAGGCGGCCGTAATGTCTGCCCATTCTCCTGTAAAAATCCAGGGCCAGGCCCGTGACCACATATTTGTTGCCGATATCTGTCATGCCAAGCCCCCCGGAAGACAGCCCTCCGATGTGACGACCGGGGTCCACCAGCACTACCGACTTCCCCATCATCTTTGCCGTATAAGCGGCGATCACGCCCGCTGAGGTAGCGCCATACACACATATGTCATAGCTCCTGCTCTGTCCCTTTACAGCCGGACAGAACAATACCATCGCCATAACCCAGCCTATATTTCTGTTTTTACCCATCCCCATGATCTATTTATTCAATTTGCCCAGGATAAGGACCCAACCGGGATAGCACGCATTCTCCTCATATTTCTTCAGGTCGCCGATGACGCCGTCTCCCTGCTGTAATATCTTCATTTTGTCTATTTTCACATCCGACACCTTCAGCATCACCCGATGCTCGCCCCTCTCCATACCGGGAAGGAAAAAAGCGTGTGCCCTGTAATAGGTAGCATGTCTGTCGAAACGCGGATATTGTTTTTCCGGTCCGCCATCTACCGTTATAGCATAACTGCCACATCCTGGCCCGACAAGGTCATAAACCCCCAGCAATCTCCCGTTGAAGGAAATGCTGATCGAGGCGCCCGGTTCATTGGACTTATACAGGTACGGGAACTTGTTCCCATATTTTTGCCCCAGGCTGTCGCCGCCATGGGTCCAATCCTTCCAGCTACCTTTCGTCGTCAGCTCATTGACGGCCACCATCTGCGCATCCTCCCAGTTCCCGCTGGTATAAGCTGCCCGCAGTACATGCGCCTGTACCCTGTCATTACCTTCCATCTTCTCCATGCTTCTTGCCACTGCCTCCGCATACAGCCGATGACCCGTGTGTGTATTGGGGTGGATGTTATCACCCGTGAACACCAGCTGACCGGGATAGTCCGCAGGCCTGCCGTTGAAGATCATTTTTCCTTGTTTTACCATATCCACCGCCACCATGCCCATCTGGATGGAGGGGATGCCGTAATATTCCGCGATATGTTCCATGGCCAGCATGGAAGGCCATAAATGACCGGCCTCCACCGTATCCAGCATATTCCCCGACACGGTATACACAAAGCATATATCCGTCCCCGCATCATTGCGCCATATCTGCCGTACAATGCCTTCCATGGTCGCTTCTATCCGGGGTATGTTCCCGCCATCATTGACGGCGAATTCTACAAATACAAGGTCCGGTTTGAATGCCAGCACATCACGACGGCACCGGAAGGCGCCCAGGTCCGAACCTGTCCCGCCCACCCCTGCATTCACCTGCCCTATCCTGGCCCGGGGATACCGCTTTTGCAGCCACGACAGCGATTGGTCACGCCAGCCCCCGCCGGCAGCAGTGATGCTGCCACCGAAATAAACGACAGTGGCACTGTCGCCTTTTTTTACTTTTTTGAAGAAATTCGGCAAGCCTTCCCGTACGCGACATTCCTCCAGCCTGTCCAGCGGATCGCGGGACGGCTGTGCCCAACCACATTCGGTAATCAATAACAAGGCAACGAATAATCTGATGGACATATCTATTTTTTATTTTCTTTGATCTTAAAGACCCATGCGGCCTGTCCGGTGAATGTTTTTCTCGCCTCGGAAGGGACCTGCACTATCAACTGCCCGTTATTTTGCGTATGTTCCAGTTTGCCCTTCCATCCCATCAGCTGTACTTTTTCGCCGGTCAACGGAATGATCATTTCCTCATCAGGCCCCTCTCCCTTCCCGGGTAAATAGATCGCATAACGCACCGGCCCCTTTTTCGTAAACGCCCACTTGTCCTTCCGGTAAGGGCTCAGCGGCTCCGTGCCATAGATCGCCTCTCCATTGACATGCATCCACGCGCCTATCTCGCGTAAACGTGCATATGCTTCCTCATGCCATTCTCCATCGGGACCGGGGCCGATGTTCAACAGCAGGTTGCCATTCTTGGCTACCACGTCGACGAGCGTTTGGATCAGCTGCCATGAAGTCTTATAATGTTCAACAGGCTTGTACGACCAGGATTCGCCCATCGTCATACAGGTCTCCCATGGCACTGGAATGAAATGCGCGGGTACTTTTTGTTCCGGCGTAAGGTAGTTCACCAGCTGCGGGTCCCCATGTCTTTCCACGACTATAAGCCCGGGCTGATGCTCTCTGGCAGCCGCGATCATGGGCTTCATGTCCATCTTTACCCAGTCCCCGTCAAACCAGAAGAGATCCAAAGGACCATAGCCTGTCGCCAGCTCCTCTATTTGTCTTGCCGTATAGTCGGTGAATTGCCGCCACCGTTCCGGATACTTATGAATGTCGTAGTTGGGATGACGGTCTTTCGGAGGGAAATAAGGCCACCAGAAATATTCGGAATGCCAGTCGGGTTTGGAAAAATAAGCGCCCACCCACAGGTCTTCCTTACGGAAAGCATCGAACAAGGCCTTTGTCACATCCGCCTGTGGCTGCGATGAATAAGGTGTATGCGGACTGGTGATCTTATAATCCGTCTGATGGGTGTCGAACATGCAAAACCCGTCGTGATGCTTGGTGGTAAATACCATATAGCGCATTCCCGCTTCCCTGGCGGCAGCGGCCCATTTCCCGGGGTTAAAGCGTGTTGGATTGAAAGTATATTGCAGAGCTTCGTACCATCGTTTGTAAGCAAAATAATCGGACGAGTCCGGGCCGCTGTGACGGCAAAAGGGATAATCTTCG
>DASZVM010000330.1:0-2183 GCA_035547295.1 Puia sp.
TCCTCCTCATTCAGCAATCTCATCAGCAGGGTGATCAGCCGTTCGCGGGGAATGAGCGATAAGAGGATTGCCTCCCCGTCGGACCTTTCTTCATTGGGCCAGAACTTTTTATTCTTCAGCCGGTAGTTCTCAAACCAGCTGATGCGTTTTTTGAAATCAACCAGCTTGTCCAGCTTCTTTTTATCGATAATGGAAACAGCAAACAAGCTGGTAATCCCTACAATGGAATGTATGCGAAGTTGCATGGGTGCCGAACCGGCAATGGCCAGGGTGTCGTAAAAAAAGCCGTCTTCTTCGTTCCACATGCCCTGTTCATTCAACGCCTCGGCGATCATGACGAACTGCTCAAAGAACTTGGTGGCGGTGTCTTCGAATGACGAATCCTTCATTGCGATCTCCAGGGCCATATCGAGCATATTCAGGGCATACATACCCATCCAGCTGGTGCCATCCGCCTGTTCCAGCTGCATGTCCCCTCCCAGGTGATGACTACGATCGAACACGCCGATATTATCCAGACCCAGGAAGCCCCCTTCGAACATATTATTCCCATTGGCATCCTTCCGGTTGATCCACCAGGTAAAATTGATCAGCAGCTTCTGGAAGATCCTCTTTAAAAAACCGATATCGCCCTTTCCCGTACGTTCCTTTTCTATCCGGTAGACCTCCAGGGCCGCCCATGCCTGTACAGGAGGGTTTACATCGCTGAAATTCCATTCATAGGCAGGTATCTGACCATCCGGCTTCATATACCACTCCCGCATGATGAGCAACAGCTGATGCTTGGCAAACACCGGGTCCACCAACGCCATGGAGATGCTTTGAAAAGCCAGGTCCCAGGCAGCATACCAGGGATATTCCCACTTGTCGGGCATCGCGATGATATCCTGGTTCTTCAGGTGCTTCCACTCATGGTTACGGCCATTGAGCTTGCCCGCATTCACCGGGGTGATCCCATCGCTGGTCGTCAGCCACCGCTCGACATCATAATGATAATACTGTTTGCTCCAGAGCAGACCCGCCAGCGCCTGACGTTGCACATTCGCCATCTCCGGGGTGATCTTCGACGGAAGGATGGACTGATAAAACGCATCCGCCTCTTCCTTACGGCTGGAAAAGATCCCCTGGAATCCGCCGGGAAAAGGATTTTCCGTGATCTTGTTGCTCAGCCGCAGGTAAATGGCCCGTGTCCCGCCTGCTTCGATGGTATAATGATAGACAGGAGCGAACTTGGTCCCTGACTTTTTTTCCCGTAAGACCTCCAGGTTCTTTTTGTGAATGACCGCATCGTGAAATGCATCCTTTACAAACGGCGTCTTATTGGGCGTTCCCGATAATTTTTCCGTATTGGTCTCATTCTCCGTGAATAGACAATACTTGGGCGGCTGAAAATAAAAATAATACGGACCCAGCCGGCTATGCGAAGCTTTTACAGAATTCTTATCCCTCTGCGTGATCAGGGGCTTTTTTTCCAGCCCGTCATAATTCCACCGGTTGTAGAACCACAGCGTAGGCAGGACCGTGATCTCCGCCGCCTCCGGCCCCCGGTTATGGACATTGATCCGTATAAAGATGTCTTTGGAATTCTGTTTCGCATAGGTGACCGTGACATCGAAATATTCGTCCTTGTCAAAGACACCGGTATCCAGGATCTCGTACTCCGGTTCCTCTTTGGAACGTTTACGGTTCTCTTCCAGCAGGAGCTTATAGGGGAATTCCTGTTGCGGGTACTTATACAGGTATTCCATGTAATAATGAGTGGGCGTATTGTCGAGATAGTAATAGAGCTCTTTTACGTCTTCCCCGTGGTTGCCCTCCTTATTGCCCAGCCCGAACAGCCGCTCTTTCAGGACAGGATCCTTTCCATTCCACAAAGCCAGGGCAAAACAAAGGTTTTGAAAAAAGTCGGAGATCCCCGCCAGGCCGTCCTCTCCCCAGGAATAGGTGCGGAAATGAGATTGATCATAAGGAAAATAATGCCACGCATCGCCATATGGACTGTAATCCTCCCTCACTGTCCCCCATTGTCTTTCGCTCAAATAAGGCCCCCATTGTTCTAAAGGTATTTTTTTAGCAGCATTTACTGCCAGTCGTTGTTGTTCTGCCGTCATGTTAAATATCTTTCACCCTGTTGAATATCTTTTCCCCAGGTACACTAATCCCGCGGAAAGTTACTAAGTTCC
>DASZVM010000331.1:0-3658 GCA_035547295.1 Puia sp.
TGTCTGCTTTTGCATAAACTTCTGTATCAGCCCTGGAACAGCCGCGGCAATGGCGCCCGTGACTGCGGAAGGCAAGCCGAATTTGCTGCTCAACGCTCCCACCAGGCCTCCTGTGACAGCGCTTGTCCCTATCCCCCCTGAAGACAGGCTGCTTTCGATGTTGGACAGAAGTCCGCTGGCCATGTTACCCAGGTTGCCCAGGTTAAACCCGGAGGATCCTGCTTCTGCTGCCGGCGCCGCCTCGCCTGCCGCAGCGGCCTGGCCTTGCAGACTTTCATGTATCTGGGTGGCTATTTCATGGTGAACGGACTCTGCGTGCTCGGCAGGGATCGTTGCAGCCAGATCGGGATTGTTGCTGATGTGCTCTTTTACAGCTTGTAGGATTTGTTCAAACATGTGATTGATATTTATGGGGTGATTAATCTATTTGCTACGGACATTTATAGAGATCCTTCTGTCCAGCCGTCTTTCCTCATCCGGTGCATCGGCAGCAGCCCTGGCATACTGGGAGCCATAGCCTTCTGCCCCCACGAGCTGCGTGCCGGGAGAAGCGCCGGCCTTTTTTAAAGCCTCCACAACGGCCTCGGCCCGTTGCTGTGATAGTTTTTGGTTGTCCGGCTCATTGCCCGTCTTGTCCGTGTAGCCGCCGATCTTTATACTTACCCTGGGATATGCTTTTAGTATGGCCGAAATATTCCCTACCTGTTTCATGCTGGCTTCCGTGATCTCGGCACTCCCTGTCTTAAAGTTCAGGTTGTCAAAATCAAACCAGCGGCTTTTGCTGATGCTGTCCGTCGCCGCCGTCGAATTCAGGTAAGCGACGAGCTTGTCCTCGATACCGCCTTTATAAGCGTCCAGCTCCGTGCCGTCGGGAAGCCTTACTTTAATAGATTCAGGCGTTGTGCCGGCGGATGCAATCGTTTCGGTGTTTGGACTTTCCACGAGCGCCGTAGGAGTCGTATCCGACGAACATCCCTTAATAATAATAAACGTAACAAGGATCGTAGCCAGGGAAAACCACAGGGCTGTATCCCAGGATTTGTGTACATTCTCCTGATTTGCCATGATAGAGCGTAACAATTAAAGGTTAAATGAGAGAGCCTGAACCTGATTTAGGGTGTAGGGGTTAACACTTACCTAATGTAGGACTTATTTTCTACAGTAGAAAATTAATTTAATGTAAAGCAATATTTATTCCGCTTTTAATGCCTTTGTAGGGCTTGCCACAGCCGCCCTGACCGCATGGAACATCACCGTGAGCAGCGTGATCAGCAGCACCGTAAGCGCCGACAGCAGGAAGGGCGTAACGCTCATCCCCGTATTATAAGGGAATATCTTCAGCCATTTATCCATGAACAGCCAGGCCACGGGAAAGGCTATCAGACAGGAAAACCCTACCAAGAATACGAAGTTCCGGGTGAGAAGGGGGACAATCTGCGTAATGCCCGCCCCCATTACTTTCCGGATGCTGATCTCCTTCTGCCGTTGCTCCGTGGTAAATGCTATCAATCCCAGGAGACCAAGACAGGTGATCAGGATAGTGAGGATGGAGAAAGCGGTGAAGATCTTGCCCCGTTTCTGATCCGCCGCGTATTGCGAGTCAAAATCCTGGTCCAGGAAGGTATAGGCAAAGGGAAGGTCGGGAAAATAAGCCTTCCATGACCTTTCGACGGATGCCACCGTGGCGGGGATGTCCTTTGCGTCCAGCTTCAGCTGTATGAGATTGTTATTGGGCCTGTAGAAAAGCACCAGCGGGGTAATGGGATTATACAGCGATTTTTGGTTGAAATCCTTTATCACGCCCACTACTTCATAGTAACCCGCGGTATCGCCGGATGGCCTTAATCTTTTGCCGATGGGATTGTCCCATCCGAAAGCCTTTACCATATTCTGGTTGACGATGACCCTTCTCAGGGTATCCGCCCGGCCTGTGAAATTCCTCCCTTGCGTTACCTGCATGCCCAGGGTCTTTATATAATTCTCATCGATGGCATAGTTGTCGATGCCTTTGTCGATAAATCCATTCTTTGTCTCGATGCTAAAAAGGCTGAAGTTGATGTTGCCGGTGCCGGGTGCGCCCTGGGATGTGCTGGCGGAAAGGATATGGGGGTTCTTTTGCATATCGTTCCCGAATGCCTCGATCTTTGTCCTCAGATCGTTGTTGCTGTTGGCTGCCAGGGAGAGCACCTGCTGTTTGTTAAAACCCAGGTCTACCGTGCGGAGGTAGCTCAGCTGGTTGTATACCACCCACGTGCAGATGAGCATGATCATGGAGATGGAGAACTGCACGACCACCAGCACCCGGCGTAGCGTGGCGTTGCTGGACCCTTTGGAGAGCTTGCCTTTCAGGATATTGATGGGGTTGAACCCGGAAAGATAGAAGGCCGGATAGCTGCCGCCCACAAATCCAACGAACACTACGATGGCCAACAGGATAAGGAGGGTGCTGGGCTGCAATATCGCACCAAAGGAGATCTGTTTGCCGGCAAGCGTATTAAAGGTGGACAGCAGCAATGCGATCAAGCCGACACTGAGGACAAGGGCAAACAGGGCCGTGAGGGTGGATTCCACGAGGAATTGCGTGACCAGCTGTGATTTAGTGGAGCCCGTGACCTTACGGACCCCGATCTCCTTGGCGCGTCTGGCTGAACGGGCGGTGGTAAGGTTCATATAATTGATGCAGGCTATCAGCAGCATGAACAAGGCTACGGAAGAGAAGATATAGATATAGGACATGCTGCCCAGTTCGCCCGGTTCGAAGCTCATGCCGGAATGAAGGTGAATGGCTGTCAGCGCCTGGACAGCATACCGGATCTTTATATTGAATTGTGCGAAAATGGAGGCCATGTGCTTTTCGTACATGGGGCGCAGCTTTGTTTCGAATGCGGCGGCGCTTGTGCCGGGTTTCAGAAGGACATAGGTAAATATATTGAAGTTGCCCCAGTCGTTGACCCCGTAATCTTTTGGAAGGCTGGTGACGGAGGCCAGGATGTTGAACCTGAGCTGAGAATTTTTTGGAACGTCTTTTATGACAGCGGTGACCTTATACATTTCTCCCTTATCGTTCTCCAGCGCCTTGCCTATGACCCCTTCCGTTTTACCGAAATATTTTTTTGCGATGGATTCCGTCAGCACGATGGACTTGGGGGCTGTCAGGGCAGTTTTGGGGTCGCCTTCTATAAACTGGTGGGTAAATAACTTGAAAAGGTTGCTATCGGCGAAGTATATGCTTTCTTCATAGAACCGTACATCTCCCACTTTGAACATAGGCCGTCCGGCCGAGATAAACCGTGTGGCCTCCTCTACTTCCGGAAATTCTGTTTTTAGCGCAGGACCGAGGGGCACCTGGGTGATGGCTATTTTCATGGTATCCCTCTCCGGCTCCTTTATATAGGACGTGATACGGTAAAGCCTGTCGGCATTCTTGTTCCAGCGGTCATAGCTCAGCTCGTCCTTTATATAAAAGATAAGGAAGAGGCTAAAAGTGATGCCGATGGTCAGACCCAGGATATTGAGCAGACTGTACCATTTATCCCTTTTGAAATTACGGATAGCGACGAGTAGGAGGTTCTTGAGCATGTTGGTCTAATTGGGTTTTTTGCCGTCGAAGGCGTCGAACAAGGTCTTGCCTTCCCTGGCCTGGCCGGGGACATCATCG
>DASZVM010000332.1:0-1936 GCA_035547295.1 Puia sp.
ACTCCGCCAGCCTGTCCTGTATCGTCAGGTTTTGCGCAGAAGCATTGGCAGCTACGATGGATTGAGATGACCCGGGAGGATTGACCCCATTGCTCAGCGTGGTGGGATAGAAATACTCATATTTCTCCGAATACGTCTGACCGCCCAGGTTGACCCTGAAATTGAGGTCTTTGATGATCTCGTAAGTAGCGTTTGCAATATACGTAGCCCTTGTTCCCTTACGGGTGATCTTTACACGGCGGGAGAGGACCAGCGGATTTTCGATGGTTTGAAAAGCATAGGCGTATCCATCGGTCTGGGCGCTGGCCCCCTTGTCAGCCGTCACCAGGCTGCCATCGGGATTAAAAGCCGGGAAGATGGGCATGTACACCAGTGCTCCCAGGATGGGGCCCTGATTGAAGCGGCCTTCCTCTACTTCCCTGTTCTCGGTGTTGGTGACAAAAATGCTGGACGATATCTTCAGCTTAGGACTGACATCCGCATCGAAATTGGCCCGCAGGTTGATCCTTCTCTGATAGGTGGGATCCAGGATGCCTGGCTGGTCCAGATAGCCGCCGCTGAGAAGATAACGGGTCTTCTCACTGCCGCCGGAGAAAGACACCTGATGTCTTTGTACCGTCGTATTCCGGTAAAGTACATCCTGCCAGTCCGTGTTGTACTGAGGTTGTTTGACGGTCTGGGTGGGAAAATCATACAGATCCTTTATGATACATACTGAACAGCCAGTGGCCGTCTGGCCAGCTTTAGCCACCCGCGTAGCATTGTCGTCGGAATAGAACGCATCGCTCCAGGGCGTACCTTTTGAAATAAGGATATCCCGGTAATTGGCATTCCTGCCATTGACAAAAAGATCGGCAAACTGGCTGGAATTTAGCAGCTTCACTTTATGAGCCAGCTGTTGTCTGCTCAGCTGGAAGTCATAGGTCAGGGTATTCTTTCCCACCTTGCCGCGCCGGGTGGTGATTAAAACTACCCCGCCGGAGGCCCTTGATCCATAAATGGCCGCAGAAGCGGCATCTTTTAGTATTTCGATGGATTCGATGTCGTCCGGGTTGATAAAAACATCGTTCCCCGCAGTGCCGGAATTGTAGCCGTTGGTTGCATTACCATTGTTCCCCTGCCCCTGGGTGATATTGCCGCCCACAGGATAGCCGTCTATCACATACAGAGGCTCTGAGCTGGCATTGATGGAGCCGACGCCACGGACCCGGATCTTGGCCCCGGAATAGGGAGCGCCGCTCACCTGCGATACCTGCACGCCCGCTACTTTACCCACCAGCGCCTGGCCGAGGGTCGGCGTGCTGAGGTTCATCTCGCTGGCCTTTACGCTGGCGATAGCGCCCGTTACGTCGGTTTTACGCACCCGTTGATAACCCACATAAACTTCTTCCAGGATCTTTCCATTCTCCTTCAGCCGGACGGTCAATGTACCCTGGGTCGCAGGCTGCTCCTGTGAAATATAACCGGTGCTGGAAAACACCAGGGTGCTTCCTTCTTCCGCCTCGAGGGTAAACTGTCCATGGGCATTCGTAGTCACCCCTCTCCTGCTGCCCTTGACCATTACGCTGACACCTTCCAGCGGGTGATCATGCTCATCCAGCACAGTGCCGGATATACGTGATAAAAAATGCCGGTCTTTCCCGGCGGCGGCAGGATGCCCTTCCACGCAGACAAAGAACAGCAGCGACATAATCAGTAGTGCTCTCATTGGTTTTAATTTTATAAATGATCAGTTAGTGATTTCTTTTTTTACCAGGAAATGCTCATCATATTCACATTGTCACGACGGGATGAGCTTACCGCAATGCCTTGCCGATACCCGGGCAAAAAGGTGAAACCTTCCAGTTCATCGCCCCGCTGGCCGACGTCGAAGACCTTCACTACCTCCTGCCTGCCGGATGCAATGCTGGCGGCCAGGTCCACATATGTGAACCTC
>DASZVM010000333.1:0-4608 GCA_035547295.1 Puia sp.
CATTGGTCAGGGGTGAGCGGTTGCCGCCGGTACCTTCGAAATGCTGGTTGCCATAGGAGATATAGAGGTTCTCGCCGAACGTGAAGACCTTCCCTATGTTGTGCTCGGAATTTATACGATAGTTCCCCCGTTCGTAAGTGAGCGCTTGTGCGATACCGTCCTGTTTGAAATAGCCGGCAGAGGTATAGAAACGGGATTGAGCGCTGCCGCCGCTGAGGGAGAGGTTATGCTGGGTGATCAGGGCGTTCCGGACAAAATATTCGTCCTGCCAGTCCGTATTTGTCTGGGCAAAGGTCTGCGTGGCGCCGGGATAGATGGGCTTTGACATATTCGCGGGTTCCAGGGCAGGCGGGACGTCGATGCCCGCGGCGCCGTTGAGCGCGCGTTCGTATTGAAGATATTGATTTGTATTCAGCAGGGATATTTTTTTTGACGGGCTTTGGATGCCGACGTAGGAATCGAGGTTTACCTGCAGGCGGCTGTCACGGCGGCCTTTTTTCGTGGTGATCATGATGACGCCGTTGGTTGCCCTGGAACCGTAGATGGCGGCCGCGCTGGCATCTTTTAATACTTCCACGCTCTCTACGTCCTTAGCGTCGAAGTTGGCGAGGTTGCCTGTGGGAAATCCGTCGATGACGTACAGTGGGTCAGTGGCATAGTTGATGGAGCTGATACCTCTGATGGCTACGATGGGTGGCGTGCCCGGTGAGCCGTTGTTGGTGACGGACAGACCCGAAACCCTTCCCTGCAGGGCCTGATCGATGCTGGCCACGGGCAGCTCGTTCAACGTCTTGCTGCTGACGGAGGCGACGGCTCCTGTCAGCGTGCTGCGTTTTTGGGTACCGTAACCTACCACGACGATCTCGCTAAGGCTGAGATTGAGGGCCTGCATCTGGACGGTGAACGTTTTCTGATCGCCTACTTTTACAGAGACCACCTTATAGCCTACCATTGAAAATTCCAGGACGTCTCCCGGATCGACGCTGATGCTAAAAGCACCGCTGCCATTGGTGGAAGTCCCTTTGGCGGTGCCTTTTACAACGACCGAGACGCCGGCAAGCGGATCCCCGTTCTCGTTGGTGACCTTGCCGCTGATCACCTTATCCAGGGTGGGTGCGTCCAAACTGCTTTTATCGGCTTCCGGGTCGAAATAGTATTGGATGTTATCGTCGTCCCCTTTCTGCATCAGCACGACCTGGAGGCCGGATACGTGATAGAAGATATTCAGCGGTGATAAAAGACCATCCAGCACTTCCGCCAGGCGTTGGTTATTGGCGGATACGGTCATTTTTTTGCGGGAGGGTATCTTTTGGGCGCTATATACAAACTTTACGCCCGCAGCCTTGCTGATGGCGGTGAGTATTGTCTTCATTTCCTCCTGCTGGGCCTGGACGCTGATCTTCCTGTTCAGCACTTCCTGGCCGCTGGTTGGGCTGGCATAAATCACTACGGCTAAGCAGTTTATCAATAGCAATGGCAGCAATCCGATTCTCATAAACCCATAGATTAGATGGTTAACGAGTTCTTTTTTCATAAATTCGTAATGTTTTGGTTAATGCAATCGAGTTTGATCAAAACGCAGGTCGGTATTGCTGGAACAATGCCGGCCATTTTTTTTATATTTATTTAAATATTTTTATTTACATCCGCCGGACTGGATGATCACCTGCCCGTCTATCACTTCATATTCCGCGCCGATGGCCCGGCAGATGAGGTCCAGCTTGTGATAAAAGGTTTCTCCTTTCAGATCGGCCGTCACTGTGCATTTGTGCAGGAGCTCGTTGTCATATACGATGGAGACGCCATAAGCCTTGCTCAATTGTCCGAACACCTGCTCTACCGGTGTCTCTTCATAGGTCATGCTTTCATCGGTGATCTCAGGGGCGACCATGACGGGATGATCCAGCAGCTGCCGCTGGTAGCTTTGGGCCGCTTTTTTATAGATAAGCCGTTGATTGGGGGTCAGTATGATCCCGCTTACGCTGACCTTCCCTGATCTTACGGTCACCTGTATAGTAGTATCTTTTTCGAATGACCGGATACAGAAGCTGGTGCCCAGGACAACCGTTGTGACGTTACCCGTGATGACATGGAATGGATGATGAGGGCTTTTAGCCACCTGGAAGAAAGCTTCGCCCGAAAGATATACTTCCCGTATGGCGGCCGTGTCGAAACCGGTGGAGTACGCGATACGGCTGTTGGGAGCGATCCTGATCCAGCTGCCATCGACGAGGTGGGCGGTATCCGGCTTGTCGCCGTGATTGATCCGTTCGATCAGATGGCGGGCGCTGACCTGCTCGGCATAAGCGGGCGTCTCTGTTGTTTTGGGAATGTTTTTTATAAATAACAGCCAGGTGGAGACTCCAATAATAAGGACGGCTGCGGCGGGCCACAACCGTCGTAGGAAAGGCCTGGTTATGGATGGCATGAGGTCCTGTGCCGGCGCGGCGCCGATGACCTTCAACAATCGTGCGGTCTCTTGCTGGACCTCTTCCTTTGGAATATATTTTTCACGGATGTCTACAGACTCCAGTATACGTCGGGCTTCTATGATCAGGGGCTTTTTTTCGGGGTAGGTACGAAGCCATTCTTCCCAGAAGGCCTGGTCGGCAGGTCTTTGCTCCTGCACCCACCGGATAAAGTCCTCGTCCAGCATAAGATCCGTCAGGGTGTATGACTGGTAGTCTCTCATAACTATAAGTTCCCCGGACGGGGCGGACCTACTGGAAAATGAGAAAAAATATTTTTAGGTCCGTTCGGGCAGCGAGCTTGGCGTGGTCCATACGCTGCGGAGCTTCTGCAGTGATTCGTGCAGGAGGTTGTAGACGGATTGGCGGCTGATGTCCATTTGTTCGGCTATCTGTCCATGATCGAGGTGCTGGAAGAATTTCAGGTAGATCACTTCATGCTGTCTTTTGGATAAGGAGGTGAGGGCTTCTCTGAGCTTCTTGGCTTTTTCTTCGGAAAGCTGTTTTTCGATGATGATCTGTTCAATATTGAATTCCTGGAAGAATTCATATTCGTCAGGCAGATCGAAGGGGAACTGTAGCGGGTCTTTTTTATACAGGGCTTTCAGCACCTTGTTCTTGACGGCACGGAGGAGGTAATGACGGGGGGAGAGGATGGCCGGGGCTGTTTTTCTTCTTTCCCAGAGGCTGATAAAGACTTCCTGGATGCAATCCCGGACTAACCCTTCGTCCCTGGTGAATTTCGAGGCATAATGGAAAAGGTCCCGATAGTATTTATCCATCAGGAGGGCAAGCCCTTCCGGGTCATCCTGTTGCAGCTGTTGCAACCATTGGGCGTCCGGCGATAAGGCTCCGGAACTTAGGATTTTCATCATGGCAAGTTTGAATGGACGCGTCGTTTGGTATGCTAAAGATAAGCGGAATTTAGCAAAATTGTAACCGATTGCAAGAAAAAGATAAAAAATCATTGCCCGGATCCGGGAGCCGGTTGAGCCAGTTATTTAAAATCCGGGACGGGCAGGAGGTATCCGCCAAACAACAAATAGGACCACAGCAAGGTCCAGATGATATTGAATATCTGCGCCCCTACGAAGGTGAAGGCAGGCCTGCCGCCTTCGAACTTTAACAGATCGGTGAATTTTGCCTCCAGGCCGATGCAGACAAAGGCAAGGCCGAACCAGATGGTGCGAAGGCTATTCAATACGGGAGCCACGCTTTTTACGGTGGCTGAAGAGAGGAGGAAGGAGAAGATGAGGGATACTGCGATAAAGCCCAGGACGAATTTTGGGAACCGTTCCCAGACGATGGCGAGTCCGGACTTACCTCCCGTGTCGAAATTGAGTCTGCCTTTCTTTTCGGCGCCTTCTTTCGGTTTCCGGTAGGCCCACCAGATAGCGATAAAGAAGGCTGCCACTCCGATGAATACATTTTGCGAGAACTTGGCAATGACCCCTGCCTTGACGGCGGCGGGGCCGACCAGTTGTCCGGCGGCAGCCACGGAAGCCGTTGTGTCCAGTGTGCCTCCCAGCCAGGCGCCGCCCACCACTTCGGGGATGTGCAATATTTTTACAAGCCATGGCTGGATGATGAGCATAGGGATGGCCATCAACAGCACGAGGGTAGTGACATACGACAGCTTTTTCTTATCGCCATTGATGGCCCCCGCAGCCACGATAGCGGCTGATACGCCGCAAATAGATACCGCCGAAGCCAGGATGACGCCGAATTCGTCGTCTACTTTCAGTTTCCTGCTGAGCCAGAGGGAGAAGAACCAAACGGTCGTCACTACGATGACCGCCTGCACGATGCCGGGCAGCCCGGCCTTGATAAGATCGGAGGAAAGGATGGTCGTACCCAGTATCACCAAACCCGTCTTGATATAGAACTCGGAGCGTACGGCTGTCTTCAGCCAGGCCGGCACGGTGATGAGGTTTCCCGGGATCAGGCCGAACAGCAGCGCAAAAACGACATACTCGAGACCATAATAGGAGACGGTCTTGTTGCCGGCGATGATAAGCGAGATGACCACCAGCAAAAATACCACGGCAAAGCCTGCGGCAAACCGGAGTATGCTTTCCCCTGCCAGAACCACCGAAAAAGAGGCCAGGGCCAGGAAAATTACGCCTGTCTCCAGGATGCG
>DASZVM010000334.1:0-4979 GCA_035547295.1 Puia sp.
TCCTTTTCAATGGGGCGTTGGGTGGTACCAGCAGTGTGCGGTTGTATGACGGCAGCCTCTTGTGGTTACAGCGCTGGTCTACGGATAATGTGAATGCACGGGTGCCTGTGGCGCACTCTTCTCTGAACAATCAAATCGTCACGGACCTTTTTGTGCAAAAAACCGATTATTTGAAGCTGCGGAACGCGGAGATCGGGTACAATCTGCCGCAGCGGCTGCTGAAGCCCCTGCGGATCCAGGACCTCCGTATCTATATCAACGGGCAGAACCTGGTGACCTGGGATAAGCAATGGCTGAAGGACAGGGACCCTGAGTCGGCGGGGAGCGTCTATTTTGTCAATTACCCCATTATGCGGGTGATCAATGCGGGCGTGAACATAAAATTCTAATTCTTCTTTTCGTGCTCAAAAACAATGTCATGAACAAAGCAATCTCAACATATAAACATATTATCGCGGGAGCGTTCGTCCTATTTATGTTTGCGTCCTGCAGGAAGGACTACCTGGAAAGGGCGCCCAGCGATTTCATCAGCGAGGGAGAGGTTTTTTCCAACATCGATAATGCAGAAGCATTCCTGAACAATGCTTACCGGTCGCTAACCGACTTCCAGGTATGGACGGAGGATGGAGGGGGGCTGTATTATATCGGCGATGGAACGGATGAGATGGGGTATCAGCAAAGCTCTTTTGTCACACAGACGCCGTTTGATTTCAATACGGGCAACTGGAACCCCGTGTCCTTTCCCATGCAGCATTTGTGGAAGGATTATTTTTCGGCCGTACGGCGTATCAATATGTTCCTGGCCAATTTCGACAAGATACCCGGAGAAGTTACGGGCGGGGGCGCCGCTTCCGGCAGGAAGGCGAGGCTCCAGGGGGAGGCTTATGCGCTGAGGGCGACCTATTATTTCGAGCTTTTCAAAAGGTGGGGAGGTGTTCCCATCCTGGACAAGCCGCTGGACCCGTATAACGGGCAAGCGCTGCCGAAACGGGCAACGCCGGATGACGTGGTCAATTTTATCAAGGACGATATTGCGCGGGCTATCGCGATATTGCCGGCAAGCTATGATGCAAGCCTGTATGGCCGGATGACGGCTACTTCCTGCAAGGCATTGCTTTCGCGGCTGACCTTGTATTATGCAAGCCCGTTGTGGAACACGGGCGCCGACCAGGGGCGCTGGCAGGATGCCGCCACGGCTGCCAAGGATGCGATGGACTATGCGACGGCCGCGGGTTATGTCCTTTCGCAGGGGATGGCAAACGGGCTGAAAGCCTATGAAAGGGTTTTCCTGGAGCTGAACAACCCGGAGGTCATCCTTGCGCGACAGGATATCGACAATCAAAGCTTCTGGTGGGATTATTATATGATGCCGCTGTCGAGCGGAGCGTACAATGTACAGGGACCACTGCAGGAGATGGTGGATGCCTATGAGATGACCAATGGCGAGCTGCCGGTGCTGGGCTATGATGCATCGGGCAACCAGCAGGTGAACCCTTCCGCGGGTTATGACCCGTTGCATCCATATGTCAACCGCGACCCCCGGTTCTATCAAAGCATTATCTATACAGGGGCTACCTGGCAGGGAAGGACGATGGATATCCGGCCCGGAGGGGCCGACCAGGGCAGCATCGGCGGTATCCTGCGGACGTTTTACTGGTGCCGCAAGGGCGTATTGGAGACGCACAACCTTTTTGCGGGATCGGGGAATGCTTTGCGGAGGTATGTCCTGTTCAGACTGGCGGAACTATATCTTAACTATGCGGAGGCGGAGAATGAAGTGCTGGGTAGCCCGGATGCGACGGTGTATTCGGCTGTCAATGCCATCCGTCAGCGGGCGGGGATGCCTGACCTGCCGGCAGGATTGTCCAAGGACGATATGCGCAAGCGGATCTATCACGAGCGGCAGGTGGAGCTTGCGTTCGAGGGTCACCGTTTTTGGGATGTCCGCCGGTGGAAGATCGCAGAGCAGGTGGATAACAAGCCTGTGCATTATGTGGCGCAGGACGCTGCGGGCAAGTTCTCTTATCCTGTCTTTCAGACAAGGACATTCGACCCCGGCAAACATTATCTTTTCCCCATCCCTCAGTCCGAGATCGACAAGAACCCGGGTCTTACGCAAAATACAGGATGGTAATTAAACTATTTACAACATGCATACGAGAAGAAAATTTTTGAAAGATGCGGCGGCATCGGCGTTCCTGCTGACGCAGGCGGGTTTGCTGACGTCGTGTAAAAGACATGACAAGGATAATACAGATACGGGGGGTAATCCAGCGCCAGGGCAAGGAAGCAAGCCATTATTCGGGACAAGAGGGTTGATCATCGACTGGGGAACGCCGGGCACCATGCTGGACTGGCCCAGGATCGCTCATGACACGGGGTTGACGATGCTCGGCATTACGGTCTCTGAGAGTGTGACTTCCTCATCCGACTGGATGAAGTTCTTTGAAGCGTGTACAAAATATGATATCCGGATAGAGCATCCGCAGCATGCCATGAGCATGCTGCTGCCCCGGGAGCTGTTCAAGGACGATCCTTCCATGTTCAGGATGAATGAACAAGGGGAAAGGACACCGGACTTCAATTGCTGTACGGCTTCTGAAAAAGGGCTGGAGATCATTGCGGGGAATGCGGCAAAGAATGCCCGGACATTCCCTTCCACATCAGGAAGGTATTATTTCTGGATGGATGACGGCGGCAAGAAGTGCAATTGCCCGGTGGACAAGGACCTTTCGGCCAGCGATCAGGCAATGATCGTGGAGAACGCCATTATAAAGCAGCTAAGGCTGACGGACAAAAGAAATTCCGTGGCCCATCTGGCTTACCATGACACCATCCCTGCCCCCGGCCGCATACAACCGGCCGAGGGGCTTTTTTTACAGTTCGCACCGTTTGAGCGGACATGGGACTATCCTATCGCGGACCCGACAGCAAAGCGGGCGGGGATGAACATTGCGAATGCGGACTATCTCGGGCACCTGGATGACAACCTGAAGCTTTTCCCGAAGGAGACGGCGGAGATATTGGAGTACTGGGTGGATGATTCGCTGTTCAGCAACTGGACGAAGCCTGCCAAAAAGCTGCCCTGGAATAAAGAGGTTTTTCTTGCAGACATAGATACGTATGCGAAAAGAGGCATCCGGGATATCGTGTCTTTTGCGGTGTACATCGACCAGGATTATGTGAACATGTACAAGGATATCGGATTCCTTACGGACTATGGGAACGGGTTGAAAAATTACAGGTTATGATGAAGGGGTGGATATGTCTTTTTCTGTGTCTGTTGACGGGCGTAGTGTCTGCGGCTATTACGGACAGCGTGCCTGTTTTGGAGGTACGGCGGCAGTCAGGCTGGGAGGGCGCGGCCAGCGTGGAGATACGGCCGCCGTGGAATGGCCCGGACAGGGTAGTGGCGAGGGCCTGCTTCTTTTTTGACGACAGTCTTTTGCATTTTGCTTTTTATGCGGATGATACGACGGTCAACCTGTTTACGTCGTCCGGCGATGAGCTGTGGGTCACGAAGGGGGATAGAGTGGAGCTTTTCTTTGCCTCATCGGGTGATCTGAGCGATTATTTCTGTTTTGAGATCAGCCCGGCGGGGAAGGTGCTGGATTACCGGGCGAAATATAAAAGGCAGTTCGATTATGGATGGCATTTGCCGGGGTTGAGCGTGACTACGCATATTGGAGATAAGGGTTATGTGGTTCAGGGAGAGATACCCATGAGCTTTATCCGGAGATTGTGGGGGCGTGTGCAGGGGGACCGGCGCCGGCATGCATTGTATGCCGGTGTTTTTTCGGCGGATTATTATGGGGAAGGAGAAGAGGATGTCGTGTGGAATTCCTGGGTTATTCCCCGGAGCGACAAACCAGATTTTCACATCCCTTCGGCATTGGGCAGGTTCATTTTTTATGAATAGGCTGCGAGGCGGCCATATTGCAGCAAGGATGAAGACAGACAAGGTTGTGACAGACAAGGTTGTGACAGACAAGGTTGTGGTCGGTGTAAAAGAAACCCCTCCTTGAGGGGGGGGCGTTGGTTTTATGTCGAGGGTATTATTTTTTTGTATTTGAATATTCTTCCCAGGTGTCGCCGTTGGAGCGGAGGACTACTTTGCTGTCGGCATTTTCCAGGGAGACATAGTAGTTGTTGAGGCCGTCCCCGGAGAATTCGAAGAGCTCGGTGATCCAGTAGGCCTTGTAGTCGCTTTTCAGGCTCATCAGCAGGCTCATGGGCAGCTGGGAGGAAGTGATGTTGCGGGTGACGGCCATCAGCTCGCCGCTGTTGTTATAGAAGGCGAACATGATCACGTCGTTCATTTTGAACGTAAGCTTTGTAAATGCCTGGTGTGTTTCCGTGTTCAGCAGCTCGGCGTTCCGAAAGTTCTTTTTAAAAGAGGTGTTTATTTCTCCACGGGTGGAGTCGATGGGTTTTGCAAAGCTGCAAAGGCTCATGATGAGAGCGAAGGCGATGGTGGTAAACTGTTTCATAACATTATTTTTTTAGTCTTTTTTTGGTTGTTGTTGACATAACAAAGATAGTATCAAAAGCAGGTACTATACAATACATAGTACATGGAATGGCATAATACTATTATGAACGGTAATAAAGGCAGGATGAATTGTAAGGGCCGGGTATGGCAGAGATATGCCAGCGGAGTGCCAGATTTGTTTATACGTTGATAGCTAAATAGTTATGATTTTATGAAGGGATTGGGGGGTAGGGGGAAACTGGGAGCGCCTATTATAGCTGTTCCTTCAAAACATGCGAAAGCATCGTAAAGCGGCAAACGTCAGTGCTAAAGATGAGGCTGTCTGTTTTTCGAGACAGCCTCTGAAACGTCTTTGATGAATGGATTAGCCCGCCCGGTATTAATTATTTACCTCTCCATAGATCCTTTTACATAAGGCGACATGTTCGTTAAATGCGTATAGCGCGATGGTGGCCAGGCGTTGGGTTTCTTTTTCGGCGGGAGAGGT
>DASZVM010000335.1:0-6710 GCA_035547295.1 Puia sp.
TAGGGCTGCCGGCCCTATCGTCAAATCGATTTTTTGGTACATTTATGAGCAAATGGAAGGCTCTTGCAGACAGAAACACTGCATAATTACGATAGTGATGAAGCCCTGCTGCATTCGCTGGCAAAAGGCGACAAAGCGGCCTTTACTACGCTATACCGTCGATATTGGGAATCCCTGTTCATCACGGCAGTAAAAGTGGTCCGGTGCAAACAGGATGCCGCCGACATCGTGCAGGAGGTATTCATGTCCCTCTGGCGCCGGCGGGAAGACCTTTCCCTTACGGGTCCGCTGGCGGCCTATCTCCAGACCAGCATCAAATACAAGACCATTCACTATATAGAAAAGAACATCACCCGCCGCAATTACCTTGAAATGATCAGCGAGCTGGCTGATCCCTGTCCCATATCTCCCGTGGAGACGCTCCTGCAGGTGAAAGAGATACAGGAGCTGGTGCATGCCACGGTAATGAATATGCCGCCCCGCATGCAGTCGGTATACCGCATGAGCCGGCAGGAACATCTTACCCATAAGGAAATAGCCCTGGAGCTGGGCATCTCCGAAGAGACGGTGAAAAAACATATCCAGCATGCGCTGCAAATGATCCGGACAGCCATCGGACAAGCTTCCGTTCCCCTGGCGGCCCTGCTTTTCCATCTCCTGAAATAATTATTTATTTTCTTACCCCTTTCCCCTCCTTCGCCGGACAACTATATACAAAATGCCCGGTCATGGATCCAAAACAGGTGATTATATTGCTGCAGCGCTATCAGGCAGGAGAAGCGACTCCCGAAGAGATACAATGGGTGGAAGAGTGGTACCAGCGCATGGCTGAAGGCGGGCAATGGCATTGGGAAGAAGGAGAGAAAGAAGCGATGCAGGCAGCCATGGAAACCCGCCTGCTCCAAAAGATACAGGAGGAAGACACTCAACGCCCCGCCCATGTACATCACCTGCGTCGCCGGACAGCTACCGCGGCTGCCGCGGCTGTCATACTGTTGATAGGCGCCGGCGTTTATCTGCTGCGTAGCCGGCCATCTCAAAAACAACCCGTCCCTGTGGCAGAGCAGCGATTCAAGACAGACGTAGCGCCGGGGAAGAATGCCGCGATCCTGACCCTGGCCGGCGGCCGGCAGATCGTCCTGGACAGCACCGCGAACGGGAGCATCAGCCGGCAGGGGAACACCACTATCGTAAACGATCATGGGCAGCTGGCCTATCAAACAGCTGCAAGCGGCAAGCTGCAAGCGACAAGCGAGTCCGTTTATAATACGCTTACTACCCAGCGGGGGAATCAATATCAGCTGATACTGCCCGATGGCTCCAAAGCATGGCTGAACGCGGCTTCTTCCATTCGCTTTCCCACGGCCTTCACGGGCGGAAAAAGAAAGGTGGAGATCACAGGCGAAGTATACTTTGAAGTGGCCAGGCAGGCCCGCATGCCCTTTATCGTAAAGATCAATGACGACGCAGAGGTCGAAGTACTGGGCACCCAGTTCAATGTCAATGCCTACAGCGACGAAGAGAATGTAAAGACCACGCTCGTGGAAGGAAGCGTAAAGGTCAATATAAGACAGGATGCCAGGTGCATACTCCTCAAACCGGGACAGCAGCTGAAACTGTCGTCCAATGCTTCCCCTCAGCTGGTGGATGATGCGGATGTCGACCTGGTGGTAGCCTGGAAGAATGGACTGTTTGCCTTCGACAACGTGCCCATCGGGGATATCATGCGTCAGCTGTCCCGCTGGTACGATGTAGGAGTGGACTATGGCGGGCTGGAGATCGTACGGCACTACACCGGCTCCATACGCAGACAGGTCAATCTCTCCCAGGTGCTGAATATGCTGGAGCTGGCAGGAGGCGTGGAGTTCTCCATCGATGAAAAAGGAAAAAAAGTCTTTGTAAAAGGTAAAAAATAAACTTTCCCGGTCAACCTGAAAAAACATCCGCCCCGGCGGCTACCGGAGCGGAATCATATTCGGGCTGATCAAAAATAGACAATCGCGAAACTGCTTTTTTTAATGTAAACCCAAACTTGACAAAGGTATGCAAATTGCCCTCAAACGCAAGCGGCATTTCCGTGCGACGCCGCTTGTACAACTGCTCAGAGTTATGAGACTGATTGCTTTCATTATGCTGATAGCCTGCTTACAATCCTCCGCCACAGGGTATTCGCAGAAGATCACGCTCGACCTCCGGGATGTACCCCTGGGAAAGGTCTTCAAAGAGATCCGGCGGCAAAGCGGATATTTTTTCCTTTACAATAATGAACAGATCAACAAGGCCGACAAGGTGACACTGAAGGTCGATAGGGCAAGCCTGGAAGAAGCGCTCGAAAAATGTCTTTCCTCCACCCCCTTTACATTCCGCATCATCGACAGGACCATCGTGCTGAACCCTAAACCCAAACCAACGGAACAGAACATATCCGAGATCCCCGTTTTCCAGAAGATCACCGGCACCCTGCTCTCTTCGGATAAAAAGGAGCCGCTGCAGGGAGCTACCATTTCCGTAAAAGGCACCACCATCATGACCATTACGGACAGCAAAGGCAGCTTCATCATCAACGCAGAGCCGGGCAGCACGCTGGTGATCTCCTATGTGGGCTACGAAACGCGTGAGATAAAAGTGGGCAGCGAGACGACCCTGAACCTGGAATTGAAGGTAAATGCCGGCAGAATGCAGGAGCTGATAGTAAGCTATGGTACACAGCGTCAGCGCGAGATAACAGGCTCCATTACACAGCTGAAGGCCGAGGAAACAAAGGACATGCCGGTAGGCCAGTTTGCGCAAAAGCTGCAAGGGAAGTTCGCCGGCGTACAGGTGAGCCAAACTACGGGCAGACCAGGTCAGGGCATGGCTTTCCGCATCCGGGGCGCAGCCTCTATCAATTCGAACAACGTACCCCTATTCGTGGTGGACGGCCAGCCCCTGACAGGCGATATCAATAACATCAACCCGGATGAGATCGAAAGCTACACGATATTGAAGGACGCTTCCGCCACTGCCTTGTACGGCTCCCGCGCCGCCAACGGGGTCATCCTCATCACCACGCGGCAGGCCAAGGCCGGTCCCACACGCATCGACCTCAACGGCTATTATGGCCTTCAGAAATTCGACAACAGCCATCGCCCGCCGATGATGAATGCCCGTGAGTTCGCCTCCTTTATGAAAGCCTTCTTTGAAGATAAGATCACTTATGAAGGATGGGTCAATCCCGCAACAGGCCTGGCACAGGTGCCGGATGAATACCAAAACCCCGATCAGTACGGTGCAGGCACGGACTGGTTGAAACAGGAGCTCCGCACCGCCCCCATCCAGAACTACAGCCTGGCGCTGTCGGATTACAGGGAAAGGTCCTCCACCAGCGTGGTGGCGGGCTACTTCAACCAGCAGGGCATATTGGTAAATACGGGCTACCAGCGCTATTCCGTACGCATCAACAACGAGTTCCGGCCGGACAGCAGACTCAAGATCGGTCTCAACCTGGCCCCTTCCGTGCAATTGGAGCATAACACGCAGGTGAACTCCGACGGCCAGCGCCAGATCATCGAAGGGGCGCTGCTCGCCTCCCCGGACATAAAACCTTACAACCCCGACGGAACAATGGTCAATCAATCCACGGGCTATTTCCTACTCCCGAACCCCAACTGGAAAAAGGTGGTCCTCAATGCCATGGATAATTACAAGACTTCCCGTCTGCTGGGAGACGCCTACCTGGAGCTGCGGCTGTTGAAAGGGCTGAAGTTCAAGACACGCGCCGATGTGGATATGCAGGGACAGACCCACAACCGGTTTTCCAACCGCACAGCCGCCGCGGGATTGGGAGCCATCCCTCCTGTGCCCATCAGCAGCATTTCCGCCGTATCCGGCTACAGCAATTACTATTCCTGGCTTAACGAGAACCTCCTTACCTATCAGAATACTTTTGGAGATCACAGCATCGAAGCCCTGGGCGGCTATACGGCCCAGAAGTACCGGATAGAGACCAACCAGGTCAACGGCAGCAATTTCCCGGACGAGACCGTCACTACGATCAATGCCGCGGGAACGACTACAGGCACCAGCGGCACGGAATCCTGGTCGCTGCTATCCCTCATCGGACGCATCAACTACAGCTATAAAGGAAGATACCTGCTCTCCGGCGCCGTGCGAAGGGACGGCTCGTCCAGGTTTGGCGCAGACAGGAAATGGGGTACCTTCCCCTCTGTATCCGCGGGATGGATCGTCAGCGACGAAACGTTCATGCGCACATTCCGCCCTGTCAGCTACCTGAAAATACGGGCAAGCTATGGCGTTACGGGGAATAACAACATCGGCAACTATACGTCCAACTCCCTGATGGGGCCCGCAAATTACGTCTTCAATAATGTACTGACAGGCGGAAGGGCCGAAAGCCAGCTGGGCAATACCCTTTTGAGCTGGGAAAAGAACAAACAGTTCGACCTGGGCGTGGACATCAGCTTTCTGAACGATCGCATTACGTTTACTTACGATTATTACAATAAGATCACGGACGGTCTCCTGTACAGGATCGATATCCCCCAATCCTCCGGGTTTGGTTCCGTCAACTCCAACATCGGAACGATCAAGTTCTGGGGACATGAGTTCAACATCAGCTCAAAGAATATGACGGGCATCCTGAAATGGACCACCGACTTCAATATTTCCTTCAACCGCAACCTGGTGACCAAGCTGGGAACACAGAACCTTCCCATCCTTCCCAACAACCAGTACAATACGCCCTGGATAACGGCTGTAGGCCATCCACTGGGCGTCTTCTATGGCTTTATCAACGACGGGGTATACATGACCCAGCACGAGTTCGATACCCAGCCCCATGAGGCCACTTCCAAAGTAGGGACGGTGAGGATGAAGGATGTGGACCACAGCGGTGTCATCGACCTCAAGGACCGTACCTATATCGGCGATCCCAATCCCAGCTTCCTTTTTGGTATGACCAATATGCTCAGCTACCGGAATTTCGATATGAGCATCGCCATTGCCGGCTCAGTAGGCGGCGACATAGAGGATGGACTGGCGGAGAGCAGCGAAAACCTGGACGGCGCCTTTAACGTGTACAAGAGAGATGCCGATCACTGGCGTTCCGAATCCAACCCCGGCAACGGCGTAGTGCCCCGGACGCTGAATGGCACCACTGCCCTGTACCGCACGATCAGCACCAACTTCATCCATGACGGATCTTACCTTACCTGTAAGAACATCACCCTGGGATATACATTCAATAAATTCCGCGGATTCAAATATATCAAACAGCCCCGTCTGTACCTCAGCGTGCAGCAGGCCTTTGTCATCATGGGTTACCTGGGCTTCAGCCCCGAGGCCAACAGCAATGGGCTGAACGGTCTCTATCTCGGGCATGATAACTCTACCTACCCTGTTCCCAGGACCGTGACCATCGGCCTCAATCTTGGTTTGTAAAACATTCCGCCATCGAAAAAAAGAAAAACAATGAAACCGAGCATGACAAATATTAACATACAAGGGGACGAACTGCGAGGTTCCATCCGACCATTGAAAAGACATTTTGTACGGATGAAAAAGAACATTATATACATATTCCTTGGCGCATGTATGGGACTAGCCTCCTGCTCCAAGGATTTTGTCAATCTCTCCCCTGAAACACAGGTCAACACAGATAACTTCTTCAAAACGCCGGATCAATACTGGCAGGCAGTCACGGGCGTCTACCAGGCCCTGCGCGGCAATGTATCGCCATCGGGCTGGCTGATGGGCGAGATGCGCTCCGATAACACCCATTACGAGTACAATGTATCCAACAGAGGGGTGGCCATCGTGCAAAGGGAGTATATCGCCAATTTCCTGGACGACGCATCCGATGATCAGACCAAGGCAAAATATGTGTCGGACTATGTCGGTATCTCCCGGGCCAATACGATCCTGGACAGAGCGGCAGCCTCCAGCCTGTCCGCCGGCGCCAAGGATTCCATCATCGGAGAGACGGAAGTCCTGCGGGCCTTCTTTTATTTCGACCTGGTCCAGTTCTATGGTAAAGTACCCCTGAACCTCCATGAGATAGCCAACCCTTCACAGGCATTCGCCCTGCGGTCTTCCGTCGACAGTGTCTATACGGCCATTGTTACCGACCTGACGGACGCTATAAAAAGATTGCCTCCGCCTATCTTCCCTCAGAATGGACATGTCACGCTGGGCACGGCCAAGACCATGCTGGCCAACGTATACATGGTGCAAAAAAAATACGGGGATGCCTCCGCCCTGCTGACGGATGTGACCCATATGGGTTATTCCCTGCAGACGAATTATGCCGACGCATTCGACCCGGCCCATAAGAACAACTCCGAATCCATATTCGAAGTACAATACAAGCAAGGTCCCGACGGCCAGCAGAGCGACTTTATCTACAATTTCGTTCCCATCACCACCAATACCAGCGTGATCACCGGTACGACCGGCAATGCCATCAATTCAGGAGGCTGGAATGTCCCCACCCAGGACTTGCTGAATGCCTATGAGCCCAATGATAAGCGGCTGGATGCCTCTATCGAAGTGGCGGAAGGACATGTAGATGCCACCGGGTATACTGTCGTCGAATCCGTGAAAAGCATCGTCGGCTATTCCACCCCTCCTGGAAAAGTTTCCAAACTATTTATAAAAAAATACCTGCACCCCCATGCCCTGCCCAACAATACGGATGATGACTGGCCGGTGTA
>DASZVM010000336.1:0-5956 GCA_035547295.1 Puia sp.
TCACGCTCTTCCTCAAACAGCTTGCTGAATGGATGGTTGAACCGTGCTGAAACATTCCAGTCGATGAACCGGATGTCGTCCCCCGCAGCATATTCACGCACCTCCCGAAAGCTCATGCCACGCCCTTTAAAGGCGCTGTGATACTCCCCCGTGAAAAGATGGCGGGTGAGCTTTTTGCTCTTGATCTCCAGCTCCCGGACCTTTTTTAATATTTCCGCAGTTGTCAGCATATGATATAATTAAGGAATAGGGATCGCTTTCAATACATCGTCGATCACCTGCTCCACATTCACGCTCTCCGCCTCGGCCTCATAGGTCAGCCCGATACGGTGACGCAGCACATCCTTGGAGATCGTACGGACGTCTTCCGGTATCACATATCCGCGTTTGTTAAGGAAGGCATTGGCTTTTGCCGCCAGCGCCAGGTTGATGCTGGCACGGGGGCTTCCGCCATACGCGATCAGAGGCTTCAGCTTTTCCAGCTTATACTTCTCCGGCGTCCTCGTGGCAAACACGATGTCCAGTATATAATGCTCCACTTTCTCGTCCATGTACACCTGCCGCGCCAGGTCCTTGGCCTCCATGATCTCCTGCATGGATACCACCTGCTCCACTTTCGGGGCCTGGGCGCCCTGTACATTCTGCCGGATGATCAGCTGTTCCTCCTGTTTGCTGGGATAGTCCACGATGACCTTCATGATAAACCGGTCCTGCTGTGCTTCCGGCAGCGGGTAGGTGCCTTCCTGCTCCAGGGGGTTCTGGGTAGCCAGCACCAGGAAGGGCTCTTCCAGCTTATAGCTGGTGTCCCCGATGGTCACCTGACGTTCCTGCATGGCCTCCAGCAGGGCGCTCTGTACCTTGGCAGGAGCCCTGTTGATCTCATCCGCAAGGATAAAATTGGCGAAAATAGGACCCCTGCGCACGACAAATTCGTGCTTCTGCTGGTTGTAGATCATCGTCCCGATGACGTCTGCCGGCAACAGATCGGGTGTGAACTGTATCCGGCTGAATCGGGCATGGATAGCCTGGGAAAGCGATTTGATGGCCAGTGTCTTTGCCAGACCGGGAACGCCCTCCAGCAGGACGTGTCCATTGCTGAGCAGGCCTATCAGCAGCCTGTCCAGCATATGATGCTGCCCCACGATCACGCGCCCCACTTCGTCCCGTAACCTGTCGATGAACGCCGCCTGGTATTGTATCTTACTGTTCAATTGCCTGATATCCTCTGCGGTATAGAGCATATTTCTTATATTAAGATTGCAAAATAACAAATTACGTGCTTCACAGGGCAACTTGCTTGCCAGATAAACAATAAAATGGGATTAGAAATTGTTAATTCACCACAAGTTGTCTGATCCCTGGAACTTTGATCTTCCCCCATTTGGGAAGCATTCCCAGATCCATTCCTTAAAATGTTAATATGTTTTAATCGGTAAAGACAATAAGTTTCCCGGTCAGCAGTTTTAAACCTGGAAGGGCGTCCTTCCGTCCAACGAACCTGGGGTCCGCCGCCCTATTGGGCCGATCCAACGAACCGTGCGTATGTCGATGAAATGGACCATATTAATCCTGTTGATCAGCCTCGGCCTGGGCAGTTGCCGCAATGCGTCCGGACGTGACACAGAACTGCTCACCAATTCCCCCTGGATATACGAAAAAGCCGCTTTTAATACGGATGATGACGAGGAAGCTGCCCGATTCGACGCCCTGGATCCCCGTATAATAGGCTTTGTAAAGGATTATACCGTCATTTTCAAGGTAGATGGCACCGGCACCCTGAAAGAAAGCAATGCCAGGGGCAAACACCACAGGATCGACAGCTTTCCCTTCCTTTGGTCCTTTCAAAAAAACGACAGCCTGCTTTACTTCCAGGACCAGTATTACCGGGTGCAGACCCTGACCAACGATCACCTGGTCATTTATGCCGACCATAAGCTAAAAGGCGTCAATTCCCGCTATACCATCGTTCTCAAACATTAGAAAAAAGCCTTTTCCGGCCCCAAAATTGCCCCATTGGACACAATAAGGACAGTGCTTTATATGTTATTATTAGTCACCCATTTATAATCCATTTTTATGCAAAAACGTCTCTGGATCTTCCCCTGCCTGATCACCCTGGTCCTTTCCGTCACCTGGGCCTCCTGCAGCAAGAACAGCTCCAATAACAATAACACCAACATAGCCCTTCTTACAAAGAGCACGTGGAAATTCGATACCTCAGGCATCGACATGGATATGAATGGGACCATCGACCAGGAAGACCCTTTTATCGAGCCCTGTTTCAAGGACAATACTTTTGTATTCAATACAGACAGTACAGTGGTAATGGATGAAGGAGCCGACAAATGCAGTACGACTCCGCAAACCTCCACCTACTCCTGGACCATCAGCGGCAACCCGCCCATCCTGAGATCGGATGTCAATACCGTATTGGCGCAGGGAGTAAAAATATCAGCGCTGACGGATACGAAGCTCACCGTGTACAAGGATTCCTCTTACCTGGGCTTCAGTATCCGTTATATCCTGTCGTTAAAGCACTAGCCGGCATCAGCATCAGGAGAGGTACTTCCCGACGATGGGTACCCGCCGGCCTACGCCGAAGGCTTTGCAGCTCACCCGTATAATGGGGCAGAATTGATTGCGTTTGTATTCGCTGGTGTTCACCAGCCGCACCACTCTTTTTACCAGCGCCTCGTCGATACCCAGGGCAATGATCTCCTTAGGCCCTTGTCTCCGCTCGATATATTGGTACAGTATCTTGTCCAGCACATCATACTCGGGCAGGCTGTCGCTGTCCTTCTGCTCAGGTCGCAGCTCCGCGGAGGGCGCTTTCTCCAGGATGTTTACAGGAATGATCTCTCCGTCCCGGTTGATATACCGTGCCAGCGCATACACCTGCATCTTATAAACATCACCCAGCACGCTGAGCCCGCCCGCCATATCTCCATAAAGCGTACCGTAGCCCGTGGAGAGCTCGCTTTTATTGGATGTATTCAGCATGATGAGACCGAACTTATTGGCGATGCCCATAAGGATATTACCCCTGGTGCGGCTCTGCAGGTTCTCTTCCGCCAAACCAAAGGCCGTATCCTTGAACACAGGCTCCAGCGCATGCAGCAATGCCTCATAGACTTCCCGGATGGGGATGACGTCATAAGGGTTGCCCAGGTTCCGGGACAGTTGCTCCGCATCGCCGACGGAATGAGAAGTGGAATAAGGCGAAGGCAGCAGGACAGCCCGCACATTGTCTTTACCTAAAGCTTCACAGGCCAGGGCCAGGGTAACGGCGCTGTCGATGCCGCCACTGCTGGCAATGATCGCCCTGGAAAAACCCATCTTGGAAAAATAATCCCGGATACCCAGGATCAATGCCTGGTGTATCTGGCGTATATTCTCCGTGTCCGTCAGGTATTCGATGACCTTATTGGGATCTTTCAGCCTGGATACACGCATTTCCTTGTCGAATGCCGTGGGTTCGCCCGGAAGGGCGGGAGCTTCCGGAGCGCTGACAGATGCGATCGTCTCTTCCTTATCCGGGGCCTTTGCCGTAGGCGTCATTAATTCTTCGCCCGCCTCTTCGGCATGGATGGGGATGGAAAAGCCCGGCAGTATCTCCTCGTAGAGAGGAGGCACGGGCGCAGGCAGATCGATCACAGCCAGGTCTTCTTCAAAATATTTCAGCTCCTTTATCAGTCTTCCTTTTGCGTCGTAGACCAGGCTGCCGCCGTCAAAAACGATCTCCGTCTGTGAGCCTACCGCATTGCAATAGTACATCGGCAGCTTGTACTTCAGCACATTCTGCCGCACCACCTCCTTGCGGTCCGCATCGTGGTCATAGTCAAAGGGGCTGGCGGAAATATTGATCATCAGGTCCGGCGCCTGCCCGATGAGCTGGTCCATGGGACAGACCCGATACAACGGATTATCACCCAGGTTCCAGATGTCCTCACAGATGGTGAGCGCGATCTTCTTCCCTTTGAAGGGGATCACATTCCACTCATAACCCGGCTCGAAATAGCGGTATTCATCGAATACATCATAAGTGGGCAGACAGGTCTTATAGGCAACACCTTTGATCTCTTTCTCATACAGCAGCCAGGCGGCATTGAAGAGGTCCTTTCCCTGCGGGGCTGTATTACGGGCCGGCGATCCAACGATGACGCCGATGGTGTCGGCTTCTTCCCGGATGCGGTCCACAGATGCATAGCATTGTGCAATAAAATCCTCAAATTCGAGGAAATCCCGGGGTGGATAGCCACAGACGGACAGTTCCGTAAAAACCACCAGGTCCGCCCCCCTCTGTTTGGCCTGGCGGATGGCGTCTATGATCTTACGGGTATTGGCCTCGAAATTCCCGATGTGGTAATTTTGTTGCGCAAGAGCGATCTTCATACCCCAAATTTACACTAATCCGGGAGGATTCACGTTATTTCGCAGTATGAAGAACCCATGCAGATCGCTCAACCTGGTCTTATTTGCCATCGGCCTTACTTTTAGTATTTTCCTCGGTGCCTGCGGGCATGGGGGTGAAGCTCCTGATGTATCCCGCGTAGACATAAAACCCATACAGATCGTCCGTTTTGACACAGCCTGGTTCTCGCTGGATTCCAATAACATCGTCCCCGGTCTTCGCCGGCTCAGCGGAACCTATCCTTTTTTCACAGGAGATTTCGTGGGTAATATACTGGGGGCAGGACCCTTGTCGGACACCAGCATGGTGGCCTTTGCAGCCAGCCGGCAATTCCTTGTAAGCTATCTGCCCGTAAAAGATTCGCTTGAAAAAAAATATGCCCGGCTGGGATGGCTCGAGCAGCAGTTGACGGAAACCTTCCGATACATAAAATATTATTTCCCCCTCTATCATCTCCCCCCGAAAGTAGTGGCCTTCATCGGACCTTTTGACGGCCCCGGCGTGGCCATTACCCAATATACGCTGGCCATCGGTCTTCAATCCTATGCAGGAAAAAATTCGTCATTTTATGCCGGTCAGGACCACTATCCCATCTACGTCACCCGGCGGTTTGAACCCGGATACATCGTCCCGAATAGCGTTACCGCCCTGTCGGAGGATATCTTTCCCGACAGCAGCGATGGCCGGGCGCTGATCGAACAGATGATCATAAAAGGCAGATACTGGTGGCTGGCAGGTAAACTGCAGCCCGGCATAGCAGACAGTCTCCGGACAGGCTATACGCAGGCACAGCTGAAATGGTGCGCCACCAATGAGTCCGGCATCTGGAACTTCTTTCTGCAGAACATTCCCGATCTGTATACAGTGGACCCCGACCTCATCAAGAATTACATCGGCGATGGCCCCAAGACCCTGGGAATGCCGGATACATCGCCCGGCAACATCGGTACGTGGATAGGCTGGCAGATCGTAAAGAAATATGTACAGCTGCATCCCGATGTTACACCGCTGACGCTCATGCGGACACCTGCCCGGAAGATCTATGAAGAGGCGAAGTACAAGCCAAGATAGCCCCGTTTAACATGCCGTTAGTCACACGTTAACATCCCTCCCGGCCTGCAGGAAATACCTTTGCATTCCAGCGATGAAAAAGGTTTTATTCACAGCGCGCCAACTGCTGATAGGTATATTGTTACTGCAGCTGATCAATCTCAGTCTGTGTACGGAATCTTACTGGACCTATTACAACTACTCGTCACCCAGCACCTATGACCCCACCGAGACCATCGTCGAATGGGTGGTTGAATGGAAGAAAGGGAACCAGGACGCATTTAATTATACCCATACCATTAACCTTAAAGGGCTGTGTAAGGATTTCGCCTGGCACGTGGACATGCTGCACAGCCTTTCCTTTCCCCTTCCGGCACGTCCCCCTGTTTCACCGGCCCCACAGAAAAGGATAAACGAAGTGCCCCTCTCCGCTTGCATAGAGACCCTCTCTCCCCCGCCTGAAGGCCCCGCCCGGATCTGATCTTTTATTGCTTA
>DASZVM010000337.1:0-2478 GCA_035547295.1 Puia sp.
AGATCAAACGCTCCGTATGGGCATTCGCGGTAACGACACGGGTGGTAGCGAGGTTTGCTTCGGAATAGAGGCGCTCGTTCTTTGCATTCAGCTCGCCGGACAGGTGTATGACGGCGTCAGCCTTTGCCAGCGCTTCCCGGGCAGCGGGAGCCTGCATCCAATCCGTAACGACCTCGTCAGCCCCGATATCCGTAGGCTTTCTCACGAGCCCAACGGTATAATGCCCCGCGGCTTTCAACACCGGGATAAGCATCAGCCCCGTTGCCGAATTAGCGCTGGTAATGACGACTTTCAATGGCGGCGATTCATTTCACCGCAATATCCGAAGACTTATACTGGTAAACAACCTGTTTTTTAGCCCCCGGCTCCGTCACCTGCGCGCCTCCGAACTTCGAACCATGCACGTCGTCCAGCACGATGGCCGGCCGGTAATCCTTCTTCCCGCATACCAGCTTCACATTCCTGAACTCTATCTTCTCTGCATGACGTATATACGCCCCCCAGGCAGGCAACTCGCGGAACATGGAAAAATCCGGGTAAGCCGCGGGCCGCTCAGGCACCTTGTCCAGCTCATCCAGCCCTATTTTCGCAAAGAAGGGATTGCCGCCCCCGGCAAACCTGATATCGATGTTCTCCAGCGTCACACCCGAGATCTTTACATCAGGCATACCCGCAATGACGATGGCAGGCGTAAGGTTACGGGGCATGTCTTCAATAGGACCTTCATACTCGTACCCCGCATCGGGCTTTCCTGACGGCACCTCCGCATATACGTTCTTGATCCTTATATTCTGCAGACGGCCTTTGTAACCCGCACGCCGTTCGCCGATACGGAGATAAAGGAAATTACCCGTGTTATAGGACTGCAGGCTATCCACCAGCACATTCTCCAGGAAGCCGCCATCGACAGCCTCCAGCGCCAGCGCAGACCGGTAGGTATCAAATACCCGGTTGTTGATGATCGTGACATTGCGGAAGCCGCCCAGCGAGGCGGTACCGAACTTGATGGCATTCGCGCTGCTCCGGATGGTATTGTTGCGCAGG
This sequence comes from Puia sp., assembly GCA_035547295.1. Lineage (GTDB taxonomy): Bacteria > Bacteroidota > Bacteroidia > Chitinophagales > Chitinophagaceae > Puia. The sequence goes on from DASZVM010000337.1 coordinate 1,045, forward strand.
AGGACGTTATTGCAGAATTTGGCGGGGTCATGCGACTTCAGACAGATGCCGTCGTCATCCGCGTCGATATAGGAGTTGGTAACAGCCACACTGTCGCAATCCACGATATCGATGCCGTCATTGTTCCAGAAAGCCTTGCTGTCTACATAGATGCTGTCCAGCACGAGGTTGGTACATTGATCATAGGTTTGTACCCAGCTGGCGGAATTCCGTACGGTGACACCTCTTAACAGTACGTTCCTGCAATTGCGGAAATTGATCACCATGGCCCTTGATTCGGCCTCCGGCCGGTCATTGCGGAAGAGGTCCTTCAGCAAACCCTTGTGGATATTGGCCGTCACATTGGCGGCAAGCTGTCTTCCCTGCCCATCGATGATACCCTTGCCTGTGATGGCGACGTCATGCTGATCATAAGCGAAGACCAGGGCTGTAAACATTTTTCTATCATAGTCGAAAGGATTGAGGGAACCCACCAGCACAGCACCTTCTTTCAATTCCAAGGTAACATTCGATCTTAAGTGGATCGAACCGGTGAGATACCTGCCAACCTCGAACACCAGGCGCCCCCCGCCCTGCTGGTTGATATAGTCGATGGCAAATTGAATAGACCGTGTGTTGAGCGTGGTCCCGTCCCTGTTGATGCCGAATAAAGAGGCAGGGTAATCCTTCGCAGCCAGCAGCATAGACTGGAACGCCAGCATCCCAAGTAAAATATATTTCTTCATAGTTAGTAAATTGTCACCGGCCCGATCAGTCCCATGGATTGAATCGGCTGGTCTTTTCTTTTCTCATTGGTCCAATATTGCGCGACGGGGTTATCCTTTAATGTTTTCATGTAGTTTCCCATCGAAGTAACGACTTTTACTTCCAGTGTATTGCTGCCCGTTTGAAGCGCACCTCCAAGTGCAAATATCCGGCGGCCATACCACTGAACGCCCAGGTTCCTGCCATTGAGGGTCACCTCGCTGACACCCGCCACCTTGCCGAGATTCAACCAGGATGGTTTGCCGTCCGGCAGGGATAGTGTTGTCCTGTATGTCACTACGCCGGAGAAGCTCACCCATTCGGGCATGTCTTTTAAGTCTTTCAGGGTATCGAAAGTTGCTGTTTTAACGGTGCCGTCGATGTGACGGAACTCCGCGGTCCAGGTATCGAGGGTTGTTCCCGGTGATGAGGCCCCCGCTACGGCGGCTGCCGGAGCCGGTTTCCAGGGCATGCCCTTTTTCTCCCTGTCGAATACCAGCAGCCTTGCATCGGCAGGCCCCAGGTCCAGCGTTATCTGCGACGAACCTGACCCGATATGCCAGCGTTCACCCGTCACGGGATCCCATACCCAGGCCTGACGCCCCTGTGCAATATCTTTATGTACATCCAGGTTCATCCGATGTTCCTTCTCCGTACTTGAATTGATGAACAGCAGCATTTCCGTCCTGC
>DASZVM010000338.1:0-4386 GCA_035547295.1 Puia sp.
GTCCTGGGCCTGGCATGGGAAAAATGAGACGGTGGACAAGAGTATAAAAAGGAATTTGTTCATAATGATTTATTTATTAGTGCCACAATCTATCCGGACATCGACACGCATCTCCTGTGCGATCTTGTCCCGCACGAGGGAAGGGATCGTAATATTGAAATCCTCCGGTTTCAGCCTGAATTCCGCCTTGCCAAGGAGGCGCCCGCCTTTTACTTCAATGGTAGCAGGCGTTTCCAGGGGACGGGTGACATTGTGCAGGGTAAGGTTCCCTTTCACCGTCACTTTATATACGCCTTCCTTGTCCAGGGGCACATCGCCGCTGAACGATCCGGAAAAAGTAGCCTTGGGATATTTATCGCTCTCTACATAGTTCTCGTTAAAATGGTCCTGCATCAGCTGTTTGGTAAAAATAAAACCTCTCTGCAGCAGGGTGAAGGCAATGGTCTTCTTGCCGGGATCGATGGCTGCAAAGACCTGGTTGTTTTCCGCCCTGATGTCTTCCAGCGGCATTTTGGAGTAAAAGCCTACAAAACCGTTGCGGGTGAGATAGACCTGGCTATGGGCACCGGTATGCATGAGGGCCAGCAGTATGGTTGTTGTAATGAGTTTTTTTAATTGTGTCATGTGTCGGGTATTGTGATTAATTGTTGAGCGCGCCCTGATGTACCCAGGCTACGATGGTATTGATCTCGCAGGAGGGCAGCGGCGGCTTTCCATAAGGCATGCCGGGAAATCCGGCATCATGTCTTACATTACCCACGAGGAACCCGTTGTCGGCATAAACTTTCAGGTTGACATACGAGTTGAGGTTGATCCCCCCGCTGCCGGCTGTGCTGCCGTTGCCATGACAGGGGTAACAGTTCTCCTGCAGAATGGGGACGACCTGGTCCTGATAGCTGACATTCGCAGTATCGCAGGGGACGGGAGGAGCCAGTTTGTCCTCGCTTTTTTTTGAGCATCCTATAAAAAACGCCATCAATGCACCTGCCGATAGGATCATAATTAAAGGCAAAGTCCTTCTCATATCTGTCTTTTTATTTTTATTTTACTACTATGCAGTCGGATAGGTTTACATCCATAAGAAAGCCTGTACAACGGCCTTTGATAGTGACATCGTCACCCGTTTTGGGATGAGGTTCAGGTATCTTTTCCCCTGCGAATAGCTGACAATTGATACCGCCTGCGTTGGCGCCGCCGGTGGAGATTATCCATATCTCCGACTGGCCGTTGTGCTGTATCCCGGACAACTTGCCGCTTACCTGCAGGACTTTTCCCAGGTATTTGCCATCACAGCCCTTCTCGTCGCTGGCATATTGCGTATAGAGGGCATCTGCGCTGAGTGTAGCGCTGGCTGACTCTCCCGCGGCGCTTTCATGTGGCCGTTGGAACTGGTAATATCCCCAGGCCGCCACGACGAGAACAAGCAAAAGGATACCCCACCAAAAAAATTTTCTTTTTTTCAGCATACGTACAATTAAGACATTAAATGATCGATCGTTACCAGATCCGGCGCGTGATGCCTATGTTCAGGCCTGCGCTCATAATGGATAGGCTGCCCGTGCCGACGCCGGTCAACGGTACTCTTACAAACGGTTCGAGTCTGAGATTGCCTATCTTCCCCAGCCGCCGTTCATAGCCGACACTGAGATTTAATATGGAAAACCAGTATTTATAGGGTGTTTTATACGGCCAGGTCTGATGCCAGTTGGGGTTCATGGGAGAGCTGCCTGAAAAACTATATGTCTCTCCCGTCATCAGGTAATTGGATAACCCTCCGGTAGCAAACCAATTCATCTTATCCCCCCTGGAGAAATTATACCTCACGTTCAGGGGTATCTCCCACATATCGCAGAAGCCGTCCACTGTTTTTATATCGTAATAGTACAGACGCGGTTGTTTCTCCTTGGAAAAATATTCGCCATCCGTATAATATTTCTTCCGGTCATAATACAAGCCGGTTTCGATGGCCCACCGGCTGTTGAGGCTGTAGCCCAGTAACAATCCGAAATTGTAGCCCACCTTTTTTACGGATTGCATTTTGATCGTGCTGAGATCAGGCGATCCGAGTATACCTACGTAAAAATGCGATTTTGGTTTTTGCAGCTTGATCTTATCTTTCCGAGGCGCATTTTGCTGAGCAGCTGCGGTCGCCCTGGCCTTCACGGGTATGTTGACATTCACGGTTCCTTTGGTTGCTGCCAATGACACATTTCTGTCGACTATCCTGTCTGCGCTGCCGTCAGCCGCCACCGTCCTGCCTGCATTTCCGGTTCCTTTCTCTCCGGCTGGCTTTGTTTTGCTGCTATTGACCCTATCGCCTCCTTCCGTCCTGTTTACTGTTCTTCCCATTGTGTTCGCCCCTCCTCCCAGTTTGTTTTCTCCCGCGTTATCCGTCTTCCCGCTCTCCTCTGTCCTTCCATCTGCCCCTCCGATGGTCTTTCCCCCTCCAGGCTGCCCAGTCCCCGCATTTCCCCCTCCGGCTGCCGCCTGTTTGGCCCGGGCTATCTCCGCAGTATGTACCCGGCCGGTTGTCGAGTGCCAGGCAAAGTAAGCTCCCCCCGCCAGCGGCAGAATAAGGAAGAGCCAGAAAAGCCTGCGACGTCTCCGTCTGTCCTCCACACTCACGGGAGGCAGTATCAGGGAAGGGTCTTTCTCCAGGTCAGCCACCAACTTCGAGAAGTCGGCACTATCCGTCCTGAGCGGGTACTTTTCAGCAGCCCGTCGCAAAAGATCGTCCAGGTTATTGTCATCTACGTTTGACATAATATTGTTTCCGTATTCTCCGCGGTCAGCACCTTTTGTAAATGGGCGCGGGCCTTGGAGAGGTTAGATTTAGAAGTTCCTGTAGTGATCCCCAGCATCCTGGCTATTTCCGGATGCGAGTACCCCTCGATGACGTGCAGGTTGAATACCATCCGGTAAGCCGGTGGCAGTTCCTTGATCATAATCATCAACTCTTTGTATAACAAAGAGTTATCAGAAGACTGACCTTCATCCTTATGCTCCCATACATGCTCGGGAATAGGATAGGAAGGATGATTGTTCATTTCCCTGCGCATATAGTCAATGGCAGCGTTAATGACCACCCTCCTGATCCATCCGATCAACAGCATTTCCAGCTTGTCTATATCCCTTACCTCAAAACGGCTGAAGTTCCTGAACATCTTCAAAAATGCGTCATGGGTCACTTCCACCGCCTGCTCATATGTATTTACATAGCGAAAAGCTATCTTCAGGCAGAGCCCATAGTACTGATCATACAGCATTTGCTGGCTCTGGCGATCCTGGTTAGCACATCCACTGATAATATGAAGCAATTTTTCCAAAATCTCTCTGACTTGCCTGAATTAGAATGAAATAATAGCTTTAGTCTAAACGCCTCCTTTCACCGGGGGGTTGCCTCTCCTGTCCTGTCTGCCAATAAAAAACGAACAGTTACAAGTAATTGTCCATTATGCCGCATAGTATGTTCTGCTGCATGGAAATAGAGACCCAGGACGGTGGAGTTCATCTTTTTTCTACCCACTTTCCGTATTTGTGTCAATTCGGAGTCTACCGTGCCTTCCAATTGCCGGATGGACAGATCCACCTGCCGGCTGAATCGTTGCAGCAGCTCCGCAAGCTTAATGTCCTGGTCCCCGTAGCCTTCGGAAGCCAGCATCGATAATTGATCATCGCTGAGAGATTGTCCTTTTGCGTAAGTAAAAAGCCTGTCCAGTACACCGGTCATGTGCTGTAGGTGGAAACCGGGGGAGGCGACCCCGGCGGGCTGTTCCCAAAGCAGTTCCTCGGGGAAACCCTCCATATGGGCCATTACTTCTTCACGTGCCTGCAGCAAGGCATGCGCTACGGGCTGCAGCAGAGGGGGAACATCGGGCAGCGGTCCCCGCAGCCATACTTCGGGGAGTGTTGGTGTAGTCATAAAACCTTATAAAGCACCTGACAAGATACCACTTTTATCGGTTATATTTGGAAGCAAAATATCCTTAAACAGCCGCTATGCTCTTTTCTAAAAGAAGGACAGTATTTATATCCGGAAGCGCCTATGAATATGGAAGATTTGGAAGTGCCGGAAAACCTTTTATCAGGAATTTGACCAAAGTCCTGATAAAAAACAATTTTAGGATTATCTCCGGCTTTGGCCTGGGGATCGGCAGCGCCGTTGTGGAAGGTGCTCTTGACGAGGTCTACCAGGAGAAAAAGGCCAATATTACCGAATATCTGCAGATAGCCCAGTCCAATCGGGCGTTAGGACTTCGTCGGAGTTGCTTCGACACACTCCTCCTCGTTCGCAACCTTCGCTCCGCTCGGTTGTCCCTGTAGGCGCATCGGGTTATCTCTCGGAAAAGCTTTGGCAGGAGGTGATGCTGCATTTCGATGAATATT
>DASZVM010000339.1:0-4513 GCA_035547295.1 Puia sp.
GGCGACTTTTTTCCTTGACCGTATACTATTCATCAATTATATTCCCGGGTATAATGTCTGGGCATTCCTGGACACGGTGGTCATGATGTATATCCTGTTTGATGCTGTTGCCACCAATTCCTCCGAACTCCCCATTCTTTCCCTAACTTCGCCCACCAAAATCCATAACAAAACATGCCTAACCAATCCCCCGAACAAAACTTCGCCGCACTGGGTCTCCAACTGCCCCCAGCCCCGGCCCCCATGGGTGTCTATAAACCCTGCCTGGTAGACGGCAAATATTTATATGTCTCCGGTCATGGGCCCCTGAAAGAGGACCGCACCTTTATCGTCGGCAGGGTCGGCACCGACCTGGACAAGGAGGAGGCCAAACTGGCCGCCCGGCAGACCGGCCTGACGATTTTATCCACGATAAAAGCGCACCTGGGCAGCCTTGACAAGGTCAAACGTGTCATAAAGGTGCTGGGCATGGTGGGCTGTGTTCCCGAATTCGAGCACCACCCCTACGTGATCAACGGCTGCAGCGAGCTGTTTTCCGCCATATGGGGAGAGGAGAGGGGAGTGGGCGTCCGCAGCGCCGTCGGCATGGGATCGTTGCCCGGCAATATCCCCGTAGAAATAGAAGCTTTATTTGAACTATATTAAAATAAGCAAGACATGGACCTAACTGCGCATGACTGGTACCGTATCCATACAGTAGATCAGCTGGACTCCCCCGTGCTCGTCGTCTACCCCCAACGTGTAAAAGCCAATATCAGGCTTGCGGTGGAAATGGCGGGTGGCCCCGCAAGACTGCGTCCCCACATCAAGACCCATAAATCCCCCGACGTCACCCGCCTGATGCTGGAAGCCGGCATCCAAAAGTTCAAATGCGCTACCATCGCCGAAGCCGAAATGCTCGCCATGACAGGGGCGCCGGACGTGCTGATGGCCTACCAGCCCGTGGGACCCAAATTGCAACGTTTTATCGCCCTGATCAAAAAATATCCCGCGACAAAATTCAGCTGTCTGACGGATAATGAGGAAGCTTTGAAGGTCATGGGGGCCGCTTTTGCAAAAGCCGGTCTCCGGATCCCCGTATATCTCGATCTCAACGTCGGGATGAACCGCACCGGTATCACCCCTGATGCTGCGGCTTTTCAGCTGTACAGGACGGCGGCTGTCACCGAGGGTGCCACTCCCGTGGGACTGCACGCCTATGACGGCCACATCCGGGACACGGATTTCGAGACAAAAAAACAAAAATGCGACGAAGCATTTGCGGGAGTTACCGCCTTAAGACAGGCCCTGAAGCAAGCTGGTTTCACCCAGCCATTGGTCATAGCCGGTGGATCCCCCACTTTTTCCGTGCATTGCAAGAGACCTGACGTCGAATGCAGCCCCGGCACCTTTATCTATTGGGACAAGGGGTACAGCGACGGCTGTCCTGAACAGGGATTTGTACCCGCCGCCCTGGTAGTGAGCCGCGTCATTTCCCTGCCGGCCCCCGGCAGGCTCTGTCTGGACCTGGGACATAAATCCATTGCTGCTGAAAACGAGCTGTCCCGCAGGGTCAGCTTTGTTACCGCGCCCGGTTGGAAGGCCCTGAGCCAAAGCGAAGAGCACCTGGTGGTGGAGGCGGAAGATGGACATGGGCACCATCCCGGGGATATCGTTTACGGGCTGCCGTTGCACATCTGTCCCACCGTCAACCTGTACGAACGGGTATATACCATCGAAGAAGGACGGGTGACGGGTGAGTGGAGGAACACCGCGAGGGATAGAAAGATCAGCGTTTGATCACCCGTTCGCACCCCGGGATCCGCTATTCACCTGGAAAAACCTCCCATTCACGGGATTTGGGCAGTCTTTAACAGAGAAAGAAGTTATTTTTAACAGATCGTTCTGTTTCACATACGTTGCAAACCGTTCAATGTCACGCGTATGTACTTTTTTCGACCAAAAAACTAATTTGTTCGAAAAATTAATATTTCAATAATTTTGCGATGCCCTTGACGAACGAAAGTTCGTCGCCGGCAGGCGATAATCAAACTACTTAATCAATTAAAACCATACTAACATGGAAGTAAAACATCCGAATGGCAAACTTGGCGTCCTGATCCCCGGCTTGGGTGCTGTAGCGACTACCCTCATCGCAGGTGTCGAAGCAATCAAGAAAGGACTGGCGCAACCGATTGGCTCTATTACACAGATGGGAAATATTCATCTTAACCGTAAATCCGGCAACAATTACCCCAAGATAAAGGATTTTGTACCCCTGGCTGACCTGCAGGACCTGGTATTCGGCGGCTGGGATGTGTATGAGGATAATGTTTATGAAGCCGCCAGCAGGGCTAAAGTACTGGAAGCCGGGATGTTGCAGGCGCTGCGTCCGGAGCTGGAAGCTATCAGGCCCATGAAGGCTGTTTTTGACAAAGCCTATATAAAAAACCTGGATGGCACGCATGTAAAGCAGGCTGGTACAAAATTCCAGCTGGCCGAGATGCTCATGGACGATATCGCCCAATTCCAGTATTCCCGGGATTGCGATCGTTTGGTGATCGTATGGTGCGGCAGTACGGAAAAATATACGGAGATCGCGGACGTTCATGAGAGCATGGAAGCTTTTGAGAAAGGGCTTCGGGAGAATGATCCCCGCATCGCCCCCAGCATGATCTATGCTTATGCCGCCATCAAACTGGGTATTCCTTTCCTGAATGGCGCCCCCAACCTTACGGTGGATATTCCCGCCCTTGTCGAGCTGGCCAGGCAGACCGGGACACCCATTGCCGGAAAGGATTTCAAGACAGGGCAGACCCTGATGAAGACAATTCTCGCCCCTGGCCTGCAAGCCCGTGCATTGGGCGTAAAAGGCTGGTTCTCTACCAATATATTAGGCAACAGGGACGGCTACGTTCTCGATGAGCCCGATAATTTCCGTACCAAGGAAGTTTCCAAGCTCAGCGTGCTGGAAGACATTCTCCGTCCTGACCTCAGCCCCGAGCTGTACAGCGAGCTGTACCATAAGATACGGATCAACTATTACCCTCCTCATGGCGACAATAAGGAGAGCTGGGACAACATCGATATTTTCGGATGGCTGGGTTATTCCATGCAGATCAAGATCAATTTCCTGTGCCGTGACAGCATCCTGGCTGCTCCGCTGGTGCTGGACCTGGCCCTTTTTGGGGACCTTGCCAAGCGTGCGGGTCTCAGCGGCATACAGGAATGGTTGTCTTTCTATTTCAAGTCTCCTCAGACCGTACCCGGGTTCCGCCCCGAACACGACATTTTCAGGCAGCTGCACAACCTTCAGAATGCCCTGCGTAAGCTGATGGGCGAAGAGCTGGTGCAAGGCGAGGGCCTGACCTATGCGGAGGAAGAAATAACAGCCTGATGGAAAAAGTCCATCGACTCATTTCTACTTGTCTTGGAATAGGTTATACTCCCAAAGGAGGAGGCACGGTAGCTGCCGCCGCCTGTTGTATAGCCTGGTATCTTGCCGGGGCTGGTGGAAATGAGTCTGTTTTTATAGAGGTATCTGTTACAGCGGCCATCCTGGCCCTCGGCACATGGAGCGCAGGAAAAGTTGAGGCCCGGTGGGGGAAAGACAGCTCCAAAGTTGTAATAGATGAGGTGGCCGGCATGTGCCTTACCCTTCTATTTATTCCGGTGAAGTGGCAATATATGGTTATAGGCCTCGTTCTGTTCCGGTTCTTCGATATTGCCAAGCCATTATATATCCGTCGGATGGAAAAACTAAATGGTGGTTGGGGTGTTATGCTGGACGATGTGCTGGCTGGGATTTATTCCAACATTGTATTACAACTAATTGTGCTGATAGGGTTATGGAAAGCATAAAGACCTTTACCAGGGCGCAGGTGGCGTCTTTTGTGGCTTCCTGCGTGGATTTTCTTGTCACCTGGCTGCTGGTGAGGCAGTTAGAAGCACCCCCGGTACCAGGGAGTGTGACGGGCACGATTTGTGGTGGTGTTACCCATTTTCTTATCAGCCGGAACTGGGCCTTTAGCGCGCAGGAAAAGAAGTGGACAGGACAGCTGACCCGCTATGTGCTGGTATGGATCGGCAACCTGATCCTCAATGCATCGGGCGTCTGGCTGCTGTACCATATAGCCGGATGGGGTGTATGGCCTGCGAAGATTGTTACTGCCATAGGAATTGCTGTGTTCTACAATTATGTATTGCAGAAAAGGTATGTATTTAAATAAGACAGGATGAACTCGAAAGGATTAGCAACCACCATAATCACGGCGGTATTGGCACTGCTCTTCACTATCAACGGTCTGGCGCAGACAGTGACAGGATATGTCAGGGATGCCGCTACCAAGACCCCCTTATCCAATGCCAGCGTCGCTATAAAAGGCCACCGGGGCGGCGCCCGGACAAACGCCGACGGACGGTTTCGTTTGCCGGCAGAATCATTTCCCATCGATATCACAATCACCATCGTAGGTTATGACCAGGCTACCCTTCACCTGGATTCCCTGCCCGCATCGGATGTGCAGTTGCTGCT
>DASZVM010000340.1:0-4162 GCA_035547295.1 Puia sp.
TGCAGACCCGGGTCGGTCTGGTCGGGAGGCAGATCGTCGTAGGAAAAGACATGGTCGTTGAGATCCGAGGCGCCGATGCTGACCCGGAGATAGCTGATGGCAATGCCATCTTTGGCGAATAGTTCGTGCAGGGTCCTGGCGCGCTGATCCGGAGACATGCGCATCAGGTGCTGGGCGCTGCCGCCGGTGAGGGCAAACCCGAAACCATCCATTGTTTGATAGGTCTGCGATCCATCAATGTCGATGACGGGCAGATGTTCGTCTTTCACGGTGACAAAAGAGAGAGGGTCTTGTTGCCGAAGAAAGGTCCGGGTTGCAGGAGAAGTAAGCCAGCATTGAGATACCTGGCCGCTGCAGGAGAGGCTGAAGAGTGCAATTTCCGCAAGGCAGGCAAATAGTAGTCGTTTCATGCGGGTAAAGTTAGCAGCTGCATCTATCCGAAACTGATGCTTTCTTACCCTGTTATATTGCAATTATGCGGGACATGCCTTACACAAATACCCTTTGGCCGTTGAACGTTTTTTTGAATTCCTTTGGGGTGCAGCCTTTGTGCCGGCGGAAGATCTTGTTGAAGTTGGAAAGGTTGTTAAAACCGCATCGGTTGGCAATCTCGGCTATCGACTGGGTGGTGTCTATCAGCATTCGTGAAACATGTCCAAGGCGTATCTCCGTGAGCTTTTCGGTGAATGTAAAGCCCGTATGCTGTTTGATAAAACGGCTAAAGGAAGCTTCGGACATATGGGCCAGCCTTGCCACTTCGCGGAGGGTAATAGGCTCGCTGAACCGTTTGTTTATATAATCGAATACCTGCTGGAGGCGGCGGCTGTCATAATCGACGGTCTCTTTGCTAAACGTGATATCGGACAGCAGGGTGGTGTTCCTGGCGGTGGACAGATCATGCAATATGGATAGCAACTCCAATATCGAGTCGAAGTCCGCCTTTTTATCGAGATTGACGATCCGGCTGCTGATAGCGCGGATGGTGGCCGGTGCAAAGGCAATCCCCCTTTTGGCATTTTCGAAGAGCTTTTTGATGTGCAACATCTGGTTCTTTTCGAGGAAGCTCTCGCAAAGAAGATCCCTGTTGAACTGTATAGTGACCTCACGGATGTCCCCGCTGGTGCATTTGTGCGTAAACCATCCGTGGGGAAGATTGGGACCGACAAAGACGAGCTCTTCATCGCCCACCTCTCCGATGTGGTCCCCGACGATGCGTTGGGTACCAGACGCACCAAGTATGAGGTTCAGCTCCATCTCTTCGTGACTGTGCAGGGGGAAGGTGAATTCGCTTTTTGTCCTGGAGAAGACAGTAAAACAGTCGTTGTCGGTAAGGGGGGTAATTTCCCTTATTAGTTTTTTTAACATGGTTTAGTTTTTAACATACGCTGCAATCGGGTTAAATCTTTTGGTCTTTCAAATGGTGTTTTTTTATCACGGGCGCCGGACCAACCCTTGATCCGACACAAGGTTAGAAGTTTGAAGGGGCTTTAAAAAGCCGTAGCGTTCGGAAAAAGAGAAAAATAGTCCGGGGGCATGTGGGTTTCTTTATATTGAAAATCAGCAAATTGGATGTTTTATGTGGACTATAGTCTGGGTTTTATCCAATTTTTGTTTTAATTTTTCGGGCCATGATCCGGGATTGATCGTTGATTGTCGTGCATGTGGTGCTTATCCTATCCACTAATTTTCTTTAATTATCTTAATGAGAGGGACGATATTATTTCTGCTTGCCTGTATAGGGAGCTTTGCCGTATCCGGGCAAGCGGTCCATTACAATTTTTATAATTTCTCCACGGACAATGGACTGCCGACCAACCAGGTCCAGCATGTTTTTCAGGACTCCTATGGGTTTTTGTGGATGGCTACGAACAGCGGACTCGTCCGGTGGGATGGGTACGTGCTGAAAGTATACACCCATGAGGAGGGGGACCCCGGCAGCATCAATGATAATATCGTATATACCATTTATGAGGACAGCCGGAAACGGCTTTGGATCGGGACGATCGACGGTCTGAATATGTATAACAGGCAGACGGATGAATTTGTAAAGTGCCGTTTGATCGCGGGCAATGACAGGGTCCCTGTGAATGGCATCATCGAGGACAGGCAGGGCAAGGTATGGCTGGCCACTTCATTCGGGCTTTGCAATTATGATGCGGGCCGTGGAAAAGCGAACTGGGTCCCTGTCCCGAAAAAAGGGGCGGATGTATTGTTTGCCATATCCCTTGACAGCAGCAACAATATCTGGGCAGGTACATACAACAGCGGCGTTCTAAAATACGACCAGAGGAACGGTCTTTTTTCCTGGTTTGATCCCGTGCCCGGCAAAAAGGGGGCCAGGAACAGGGTAAATGCGCTGCTTAACACCCGGGATGGTGAAGTCTGGGTAGCTAATGAGGCGGATGGATTGTCGATCATGGACAGCACGGGGAAACTGGTAAGGCGGTATAAACATTTTTCCGGCGATCCGCAGGCCTATGATAATTCGGTGGCCGCCCTGTATGAAGACAGGAACGGGACAATCTGGGTCGGGGTCCGGGGGCAGGTGTTGTATTATAAGGAAAGAGGTGCGGACGAGATCAGGCCCATCGACCATGGCGCGCGGAATAATGACGACAGCAGGCCTGTTTCGATAGCCTCGATCACAGAGGATCGTTTTGGCAATACCTGGTTTGCTTCCCTTTCCGGCGGTCTTTTCTACAATAATATATATAAGAATGTTTTTCGGAACTATCTGCGGAACCCTGGTTCGGTGAAGGGACTTAGAAGCAGCATCATCACTTCTTTTTGTGAATCTCCGGACAGGAAAAGCATGCTGATAGGTACGGACGGAGATGGATTGCTGAACTACGATATCCTCACCGGCGCCATCTCCTTTTCTGCGATACAGGGTTTGAGGAGGACGACTGTCAATGACATAAAAAGGGATGAAAAAGGCAGGTTGTGGATTGCCACTGCGGGCGATGGCGTGAAGGTATTCGATCCCACGACGGGCGTGGCAGGGGAGCTGCCGGAGCGTGCAAATGTCAAGACGATACTGCCCGACGGGAATATCCTGTGGATCGGCACTTTTGGCGAGGGGCTTGCGGCTTACGATATGGAGAAAAGGGTTCTCATCGACTACAGGAACAACACGCGATGGCCATTTGACATGCATGCGCCTGCCTGGATCAATCATTTATTCAGGGATTCGAGAGGCCGCCTGTGGATCAGCAGCTACAGCGGGATCTATCTTTTTGACGGCAAGGCGCTCAGACGTTTTGCGCATACAAGAGACACCACGAGCGTGTCGGGCAATTCAGTGAATATGATCACGGAGGACCCTTACGGGATCATATGGGTTGCCGGGGAGGCAGGGTTGGATAAATATGATCCCGTGCACGACCGGTTTACGCACTACGGCGAAAAGTACGGACTTCCGCAGGGGATCAAGGCCGTTGCGATGGGAGATGATGACCTGCTATGGATTGCGACGAATGTCGATATCCGGTGTCTGAATGTAAGGAATGATTCGATAAGACAGTATGACGCGTACAACGGGCTTTTGGGAAAAGACTTTTATCAGAAGGCGATCTTAAGGAGCAGCCAGGGGCAGCTGTATTTTGGGAGCCTGAAAGGATTCAATGTTTTTGATCCCAGGGACCTGCGCTCCCTGGACATCGCCAGCTATTTTCATTTTACGGATCTTACGGTGTATAACAAGCTGGTAAGACCGCAGGGCCAGGACGCTCTTTTGCGTAAAGTGCTGGATTTTACAGATACCATTGTCCTGTCGCAAAAGCAGTCGTTCTTTTCGATAGGTTTTGCATCCATGAACCTGTACGCGCCGGGGAAGACGCGGTATGCGTACAAGCTGGACGGTCTGCAACAGGAATGGATCGATACGAAGGGGGATAACAGGATATCGTTCACGAATCTACAGCATGGCAATTATCTGCTGCGGATCCGGTATACGGATGTGAATGGTCTGTGGCGCGAAGCCGACCGGCGGCTGCGGATCATTATCCTGCCGTATTGGTGGCAGACGTGGTGGTTCAGGATACTGGCGGTGATGGCGGCTGTCATCGGGGTCGTTGCGGTATTTTATATGCGGGTTGCGGCTATCAAGCGGCGGAACAGGATACTGAAGATGGCTGTGATGCGGCGTACGGAGGAGCTGAAC
>DASZVM010000341.1:0-4590 GCA_035547295.1 Puia sp.
AAACATTTCCACCATTTTTTATCGATATATTCGTGTACGTACCCGGAAAATAAGCAAAGACATATGACCCAATCACGTTACTCCGATAAGATCGTTTGCGCCTATCTTTACCCCATCACCCGCTATGGCTATCCGCCGGACATCCGGCAAACCGTCTCCCATATTTCCGAAATGGCCGCCATGGGATTTTCTTCGCTGGAGCTGGAAGGCATAGGAGAAGAGAACATCCGCTATTTGCATAAGCACAGCCGTGAAATAGCAGACGCCCTGGCGGACGCAGGATGTAAAGTCCCCGTGCTTTGCGTGGTGCTGCCGCAATTAGGCGCCGTCGATGACGCTGAAAGAGCACGCAGCCTGGAATATTTTGAGATGGGTTGCGAAACGGCCCGCAACCTGGGTGCGCAGACCGTGCTTGACAACGGCCCCCTCCGTCCCCTGGGCTATCCCAGCGATGGTCCCATCCGGCGCCATTATGGCGAAGAAGACCTTGCCGAGCTTACCCTTCCCACAGCCTTCTCCTGGGACGAATACTGGCACAAGCTTGTCGCCACATTCCAAAAAGCCTGCGCCATCGCCCAACGTTTTCAGCTGACCTATGACCTCCACCCCTGCGAAGGCAGCCTGATCACGGGCACCGATTCCTTTACCCTGTTTGCAAATGCCGTGAACAGTCCCAACCTGCTTTTCAACCTCGACACGGCCAACCAGTTCTACTTTTCGGACAATCTGCCCCTGAGCGTTCATCGCCTGGCAGGCAGGACCAATTATATCCATCTTTCCGATAACACAGGCCGCCGCGTCGAGCATCTCGTTCCGGGTGACGGCCGCATACAATGGGACCCTTTCTTTTCCGCCCTGCGCGATATACGTTTTCAGGGAAGATTTGCCCTCGACATCGGCGGCGCCGAAACCCCGATAACCGATCTGCGCGCAGCCTATGAACGCGCCGCCCGCTGGCTGCAGCAAAAACTCGAAACCTATTCACTAAACTGACGATCATGCGGTCCATCATAGCAATACTTCTTCTGTCCCTCTCCGCCCATGGGCAATCCTATGACGTCACACGCTTCGGCGCGATAGGCGACAGCACCACCGACAATACAGCCGCATTACAAAGGGCCATCGACAGCTGCGCAAGGACAGGCGGCAAGCTGTATTTCCCCGCAGGCACCTATCTGACAGCCACCCTTTATCTGCGCAGCCACGTAACCCTTCACCTCCTTCCCGGCGCCACCCTCCTTGGTTCCTCCGATATCACCCGCTATCCATACCTGGATGCCGGTATCCATTTTTATGGCGAAGACTGGGCAAAACAAAGCCTTATCTTCTGCAAGGGCCAGACGGACGTAGGCATCGAAGGCGAAGGCACCATCGACGGACAGGGAGCCCGGTTCGTCGTCAACACCATCAAAAAACCGGACCGCTATCGCAACCGCCCCTATCTCCTCTGGTTCGCCGGCTCCAAAGACATCACCATAAAAGGCATCCACCTGCGTAATTCCGCATTCTGGATGGAGCATTACCTGGGATGCGAGAACGTTCGCATCGACGGCATAAAGATCTGGAACCATTCCAATAAGAACAACGACATGATGGACATCGATGGATGCAGGTATGTCACTATTTCCAATATCATCGGCGATTCCGACGACGACGGGCTCACCATCAAAAGCACTTCCCCGCGCATCTCCGAATATATTACCATCACCAACTGTATCCTCAGCAGCCATTGCAATGCGCTGAAATTCGGCACAGAGTCCACCGGAGGGTTCCGCAACATCGTCATCTCCAACTGCGTCATCAAACCTTCCGCGCAACGCACCGCCATCTACGGGGACCCGGACGGTATGGGAGGCATCGCGCTCGAGATCGCCGACGGGGGGATCATGGAGAACGTAAACATCGACAATATCGTCGTCGAGGGCGCCCAGGTGCCCCTCTTCCTGCGGCTCGGCAACCGCGCCCGTAAATACATCGCGGAGGCGCCCACACCGGCACCGGGCAGGATCAGGAACATACACTTTTCCAACATCACCGCCACGGGGGCCAACGAGACAGGCTGCTCGATCACAGGCATACCCTCCGCACCTATTGAAGACATCACCCTGAACAATATCCATCTTGAAACCAGCGGCACCGACAGCGTCATCAACGTCCTCCGGCCCGTGGATGAAAAAGAAACACTTTATCCCGAAGGGAATATGTTCGGCCTCCTGCCGGCTTATGGACTGTATATTCGCCATGCGCGCGATATCCGCCTTTCCGGCATTACCATACGTTCACGCAAAAAGGACAGCAGACCCGGCATCGTGGTCGCAGAGACGGAACGTTTTAATTTTACAGGTCTGGACATCGCCACGACACCAACAGCACCCGCGGCCCTCTATTTCATCGAAAGCAGGGACGGCAGCGTTACCACACCGGCACGTGCTTTCTGCGGCCAGGACAAGCGATCCCGAAATATTAGTATCAACCGTTAATAACCGCAAGCCATGAAACGGATCATCCTACCAGCACTCATCCTCATCGGTCACGGGATTGCAGCCCGCTGCCAGGACACGACAGCGCTCCGTCTGGTGGAAAAGATCGCCGGCCGGGTGATCCGGGATACCAGGTTCTCTTTCCGGCCGGCGTCTCAACAGGAAGAGCTGGGCATGCAGGTGCTGGATGCACGCTTTCTCGCTCCCCGGCCGGGCGAACAGGTGTATGCCCGCAGGTATATAGAAGCTGTCACAGATACTGTGGTTGACATAGGTATCGATGGCTCCTGCGCCTTCACGGTATGGATCAATGGCCATATGATATGGGAGTCAGGCCAAAGTAGCGCTCGTCCCGTGGAATTTGCCTACAACAAATTCCGTTTTACCCGGAGCTTCCGGGCGTCCTTGCACAAAGGTGTCAACGAATGGGTCGTCCGGCTGACCGCAGGGAATACACAACCCGTGGTTTTTCTGAGGGCCCAGACCCGGGATGGAGACCAGGATAGCTCGGTTCGCACCGATCACGCAGACCAATGGATGTACGCAGGGCCCTTTCCCCCCGGGGCGGACAGGGTTGCAAGGGGCGCTGACGGCGCTGCCACAGGCATCGACACCGAGCGGTGGACAGTAAAGCCATTTTACCAGGTGGATGGACATTATTTTACCTGGACCAGGCCCCCGCAACGACTGCTCCCCACCCTGGAGATTGACCCCGCCGCAGCCTATCGCCGGGAATCCTTTGCAGACTGGCTATATCCCAACGGCATCCTTTTATGGACCTTCCTCGGACTGACCGACGCGACCGGAGAAGAACAATATCAACAGTTCGTACATAAATATGCAGCCTTTGTCCAACAGTACAGACCCTATTTCAAAACACAATACGATTCGCTGAACGCCTTCCGCGGCAGCTACCATCGCATGTTCCGCCGCAGCATGCTGGACGATGCGGGCGCGCCCACCCTTCCCCTGCTGGCGCTATATACGAGAGAGCACGACACCTCCCTGCTCTCCATCGTGGCCCCCATGATGGACTATGTATGTCACGGACAGGTACGCCTGCCCGACAGCACCTTTTGCCGGCCCGAACCGGAAGCCTTCACCGTCTGGGCCGACGACTTCTTTATGAGCACGCCCTTCCTCCTGATGGCCGCCCGCACCCCGGGTCATAGCAATGCAGTCGACGATGTAGCCCGCCAGGCAGTCAATTTCCAAAAATATCTGCAGGATGCCCGCACAGGCCTGTACCATCATGGCTGGTACAGCCGCACCCGCCAGCAGTCCCCTGTATGCTGGGGCCGGGCCAACGGCTGGATCGCCTGGGCGACTGTCGAATTGCTCGATACCCTCTCGTCCCATCATCCCCTGTACAAGACCATCCTCGGCAATTTCCGGCGGCATATGCGTGCGCTCGCAGACTGCCAGACCCCCGACGGAATGTGGCGCCAGGTGCTGGATGACCCCACCTCCTATGAAGAAACATCCTGTACGGCCATGTTCTCCCTGGCAATGGCAAGGGGCGTCCGCCGCCGCTGGCTGGATAGATCGTATAAAGAAAAAGCCCTGAAAGCCTGGCAGGCGGTCGCCCGCCGAATCACTTCCGACGGAGTGGTAAAAGGTATTTGCCGGGGCACCGACATGAGCGCCGATGCCGCCTATTACAAGAACAGGGCCACCTATGACAACGACCCGCGGGGACTGGGCGCCGTCATCGCGGCCGGCATCGAAATAGCACGGTCCAGATAACTTTCAATATATCGAATATGATACGACCGACGATACTCTTTCTTCTCCTGGCCATCACCGCCTGCCGGGAGAGACAAGCCCGGCGGAACTATTTGTTCGATATGCGCAGGGACCATGCGTCTCTTGCAACGGGCTATACCGCTGTCACGCCCGCCGACACATATGATACCGCCCGGGGTTACGGATGGCTGATACCACCCGGCCGGACCTTCGACTCCGTCAACATCCACCTCCCACAGCATTTCCTGCAGGAAGGCGTACTTAGAAAGGACAGCATGATATTCCGGGTCGATCTTCCCGAAGACGATTATTTTATCACACTTACCCTGGGAACGCCTCCGGACGATACTTCGAGCATCACGGC
>DASZVM010000342.1:0-6290 GCA_035547295.1 Puia sp.
CCTTGGAAAAAACCTGGAGATAGTCATCAACAAGGCTTTGGCCGAAGAGAACCCGGAAAAACGCAACGGTTTCGCCAATGCGGTCGCCTACTACATGAAGCTGGCTTATAACAACTGGCATAAGGAGACCGTTCACGACGACGCTATCCAAAGCGAGCTTACCAACCTTACCAATGGTCAGCTGGAATTCACCAATACGCCGTACGTGAAGAGCTTCCGGCCCAATGAGGGCAGGGACAGGGATCGTCAGAATTTTTCCGACTACCGCGGCAAGCGTAATCAGAAATTCCAGCAGCGGAATAACAACAACCGTAATGACAGGAACAACGACCGCCCCGGAAAATTCAAGAAGAAAAGATATTAATATTCTTTCGCAGCAGCGAGGTAGGCCCCATGGCCTGCCTCGCTTTTTTATAACGCAATGAACTCATTCGAAGTCATAGGGGGTAAAAAGCTCAAGGGAGATATCGTTCCCCAGGGAGCCAAGAACGAGGCCCTGCAGATCATCAGCGCCGTATTGCTTACACCCGAAAAGGTCACGATCACCAATATCCCGGATATCCTGGACGTACGCCTGCTGATCGAGCTGTTGGGAGAAATGGGCGTAAAGGTCCGGCGGACGGCTCCGGACACCTGTATCTTCCAGGCGGATGCCGTCGACATCGATTATCTCCGCAGCGATACCTATCGTCAGAAGAGCGGAAGGCTTCGCGGTTCCGTGATGATGGCCGGTCCCATGCTGGCCCGGTACAGAAAAGCATTCATCCCCAAACCAGGAGGGGACAAGATCGGGCGCCGGCGCCTGGATACCCATATCATCGGCTTTGAAAAGCTGGGCGCCAGATTCAATTATCACCCCGAGGAAGGCCTTTTCCACCTGGAGGCTCCCCTTTTGAAAGGATGCTACCTGCTGCTGGATGAACCTTCCGTCACCGGCACCGCCAATATCATCATGGCCGCCGTCATGGCAGAAGGCGCCACCACCATCTATAATGCCGCCTGCGAGCCCTATATCCAGCAATTATGCAAGATGCTGACCCGTATGGGGGCAAAGATCAGGGGTATCGGGAGCAACCTTCTCCACATCGAAGGGGTAGATTACCTGGCAGGCACCGAACATCGCATGCTGCCGGACATGATCGAGATCGGCTCTTTTATCGGTCTGGCCGCCATGACCCAAAGCGAGATCACCATCCGGAATGTCAGCCTGGAAAATCTGGGGGTCATCCCCGATAAGTTCAGACAGCTGGGTATCCAAATGGAGCTCAGGGGAGACGATATCTATATCCCTGAACAGGAGATCTATGAGATCCAAAGCTTTCTGGATGGCTCCGTCCTGACCATCTACGACCACCCATGGCCCGGCTTTACCCCGGACCTGCTAAGCATCGTGCTGGTCGTCGCCACCCAGGCAAAGGGTTCCGTGCTGATCCATCAGAAAATGTTTGAAAGCCGTCTCTTTTTCGTGGACAAGCTCATCGATATGGGTGCGCAGATCATCCTCTGCGACCCTCACCGGGCAGCGGTCATCGGACAGGCCCGGGAGCAAAAATTGCGGGGCATCACCATGAGCAGTCCCGACATCCGGGCCGGAGTAGCCTTGCTGATCGCCGCCCTCAGTGCCGAAGGCAGAAGCGTTATCCAGAACATCGAGCAGATAGACCGCGGTTATCAATACATAGACCAGCGGCTGCGGCGCCTGGGAGCCGAAATCAATAGGATATGAGTCAGGGAAAGATCATCATCATAACAGCTCCTTCCGGGGCGGGAAAAACATCCATCACCCGTTATCTGCTGGGGAAGTACCCTTCCCTGGCCTTTTCCATCTCCGCAGCCACCCGTTCACCCCGTTCGCATGAAAAGGACGGCGTAGACTATTACTTCCTGAGCCTGGAAGATTTCAAATATAAGATCCAGCACAACGAATTTGTAGAATGGGAGATGGTCTACGAAGGGAAATATTACGGCACCCTGAAAAAAGAGCTGCAACGTATCTGGGACGCCGGCAAGACCCCGCTACTGGACATAGAGGTCAAAGGCGCCATTCATATCCGGGAACAATACCCCCAGTCCACCCTCTCCCTGTTCATAGAACCTCCCTCCGTGGAAGAACTGCGCCGCCGCCTCGAAGGCCGGGGCACCGAAACCCCCGAAAGCCTGATGGCCAGGGTCAACAAGGCGGCTTATGAGATCTCTTTCAAGCACCATTTTGACCAGATCATTATAAATGATCACCTTGAGAGGGCCTGCCGGGAAGCGGACGAGGCAGTCAAATCCTTTTTAGGGTTATGAGTTTCCGAATTTTCCGATTAAATTAGTAGCCTCTATGATGATCAATACGCATACCCTTATCTGGATCGTGATAGCCTGGCTGATGATCGCTTTTTTTTCCGGGATAGAAGTGGCTTTTGCCAGCGCCAACAAGCTGGCTATCGAGCTGAAAAAGAAACAGGGTCACAGCAGCGGCATCATTCTTTCCTATTTCACGGATCATCCGGCCCGGTTCCTCGGCACCAGCCTGATGGGATTCAACGTATTCCTCGTCATCTTCGGTCTCATGGTAGGGGAGACTTTTTTACCACTGTGGAATTTTCTCATCACCAAGCTGCATTATTCCGGCAGTTATGTAAATGCCTTCCGGCTTTTCCTGGAAACCCTGGTCGCCTCCATCTTTATCCTCTTTTTTGGGGAATTCATCCCCAGGGCCCTGTTCCGGAGCAAAGCGGATTCCATGCTGAGCTTTTTCGCCGGCACCATGGATCTCTTCAGCCGCTTTTTCTCCCCCCTCGCCAACTTCTTTGTATCCATCGCACAATGGGTGCTGAAATATGTCTTTAACGTACGCATGGATGAGCGTAAAGGCGTCTTCATCACCATAGATACCGAACATTATATGCAGCAGGCAGGCGAGGCTGAAGAAGAAAAGGACTTGAATAAAAACCTTTTCGAGGCGGCTCTCCGGCTTCCAAAAGTAAAAGTGCGGGAATGCCTGGTGCCCAGAAAAGAGATCGACGGCATCGATCTCAACTCACCCATCGAAGACGCCCGTAAGAAATTCGTGGAGACGCGGTTGAGCAAGCTCGTTGTATACGACGAGAACCTCGATCATGTAGTAGGCTATATACATCAGCTGGACCTGTTCAGAAAACCCCCGTTCATCAAAAGCATCCTTCTTCCCATTCCCGCCGTGCCGGAAAGCATGAGCGCTACGGATCTCATACAGAAGTTCAGCCGCGAAAGAAAGAGCATCGCCTGGGTCGTGGACGAATTCGGTGGCACAGCCGGCATCGTTACGATGGAAGACCTTCTCGAAGAGATCTTCGGAGAAATAAAGGATGAATACGACACCGAAGAGTTCGAGGAGAGAAAGCTCTCCCCCGATGAATTCATCTTCTCAGGCAGGCTGGAACTGGATTATCTCAATGAAAAATATGGTCTGGAGCTTCCGCAGAACGGCTCTGAGACCCTCTCAGGCTATATCATCAATCAACACGAGACCATCCCTCATCTGAAGGATCGCATTATCATCGGGGACTACGAATTCGAGATACTGAACGTCTCGGACACACGTATAGAAATGGTCCGTCTCAAGGTGTTGAAATAAACCTCATCCGGTAGTATGATTAACGTATGTTAACCCGTGGTTAAACAGGCCCGAATGTTTTTTCATCCTGTAATTTTTAGCCAACTTTATTCTCGTAAAGTAACCGGCAAAAAACTCCAAAAAATATTGATCCTCGTAAAAAGAGGAGAACTTTTTCATAGGTCAGTTAGGAGTAAACAATGCACTCTGTAATGGAGTGCTTGTTTTTTTTATATATACCCGTGTCAGGAAAGGCAATTTCAAATTAACTTCGCGGTCGTCATTGGGCTTCCGGCTGTTCGTAAAAGCCATAAATGACTGTGTTTAAGCATCTTAAAAATGGCTCTTAATCTATTTAACAGAGACCCGGATCAGGACGAAATGTCCTTTGTAGACCATCTGGAGGCCTTGCGCTGGCACATTGTACGCTCAGCCCTGGCCATCGTTGTGGTAGGAATCATCATCTTTATCAAAATAGACTGGGTGTTCGCCAGGATCATCATGGGACCGATACGCAGCGACTTTGTCAGCTATGTAGGCCTCTGCAATCTGGGCAAGACCCTGCACCTGGGAGATGCCCTTTGCCTCCAATCCGTCCAGGGTCTGAAGCTGCAAACCACCGAATTCGGATCGCAGTTCATGACAAGCATCAACGTCGGCATCATCGGAGGTTTTGTGGTGGCATTTCCCTACGTATTCTGGGAATTGTGGCGCTTTGTCAAACCCGCCCTTTCCCAAAAAGAATTAAAAAGCAGCCGGGGAGCTATCTTCTGGGTAAGCTTTTTCTTTATGCTGGGTATCGCCTTTGGTTATTTCCTGCTGGCCCCTTTTACATTCAGTTTTCTGTATAACTACACCATCGGGATCCCCGGCGCCATCGTTACCCAGCCAACGCTAAGCGATTATATCGAGAACCTCGTTGACATCATCATCGGCTCAGGTCTCGCTTTTCAGCTGCCCCTGGTCAGCTATGTGCTGACCAGCATCGGTCTGATAACACCCAGCTTCCTCAGGACCTACCGGAAATATGCCTATGTGGCGATCCTCTTTATTGCAGCGATCATCACCCCTTCCCCGGACTGGATGAGCCAGACCATCGTGGCGCTGCCGCTTATCCTGCTGTACGAACTGAGTATCCGGATCTCCAAACGCGTGGTAAAACGCCAGGAACAAAGAGATAGGGAAGAATGGAGCTAACCATAACAAAAAAAACGCCCATTGGGCGTTTTTTTATGCCGTCGCGTGCTTCGACGCGATCTCTTTTTTCATTTCGACCCTTTCGATGTCATTCCGGTAATCCTTGATCTTTTCGTCATTCTGGCTGGCAAGGATTGCTTTCTCAAAATAATAAACGGCCTTGCTGTAATTCTTTCTCAGCTCTTCGGACAGGGCATAACGGCCATAGACCCATGATTTATCTATCGTGCGTATGCGCAGGCATTTTTCCAGGTGCTGTTCCAGCTCGTCAAAACGCTCCATGTCCATCAGCAGGGCCGCTATATGGAAATAGGAGTGCGGGTACAACGGATCACACCGCATCGCGGTGATAAAATGGTTCTCCGCCTTGACATAATCGTCAAATTGTGTCTTGTAGAGCCATCCCATCGAATTATGAGCAGGCGCGCTATCCGGCTCTTCATATAAAATGCTCTCGTATTTCTTAAAGGCCTCAGCGTAGTTATTATTCTTGATATCCGCTTCGGCCTCCAGGTACAGCTCTTCAGAATTTGCATTCATAAATAACGGTATTAAAAATTTATTATCACCTTACCACCCCAGTATCCACGCGAACATCAGCGGGGCCACAATGGTGGCGTCACTTTCAACGATAAATTTCGGCGTATTGATATCCAGCTTGCCCCAGGTGATCTTTTCATTCGGTACGGCTCCTGAATACGATCCGTAAGAGGTGGTGCTGTCCGATATCTGGCAGAAATAGCTCCAGAAAGGCACATCATGCCATTCCAGGTCCTGGTACATCATCGGCACCACGCAGATGGGAAAATCACCCGCTATGCCTCCGCCTATCTGGAAAAAGCCCACCCCTTTACCTTCCGAGTTCTTACGGTACCAGTCCGCTAACCACACCATATATTCGATGCCGCTGCGTACCGTAGAAGCCTTCAATTCTCCCTTTATGACATAACTGGCAAAAATATTGCCTGTGGTGCTGTCTTCCCAGCCCGGTACCACAATGGGGATATTCTTCTTCGCAGCTGCCACGATCCAGCTGTCTTTGGGGTCTATTTCGTAATACTGCTCCAGCTCCCCGCCAAGCACTACTTTATAAAGGAACTCGTGGGGAAAATAACGCTCTCCCTTTGATTCCGCATCCTTCCACACTTTTACCAGGTGCTTCTGCAGACGACGGAAAGCTTCCTCCTCCGGTATACAGGTGTCTGTGACACGGTTGTAATGGTTTTCCAGCAAGTTCCATTCCTCCTGGGGAGTAAGGTCCCGGTAATTGGGTACTCTTTTGTAATGGCTATGGGCCACCAGGTTCATGACATCCTCCTCCAGATTAGCACCTGTACAGCTGATTATCTGTACTTTATCCTGGCGGATCATCTCGGCAAGAGAGATACCCAGCTCAGCCGTGCTCATAGCGCCGGCAAGGGTCACCATCATCTTGCCTCCTTCCTGCAAATGCGTTTCATACCCTTTGGCGGCATCCATCAACGCCGCAGCGTTAAAATGCCGGTAATGA
>DASZVM010000343.1:0-12161 GCA_035547295.1 Puia sp.
TCAAAAAGTTCCAGTGAAAAAAGTACATCCGTATTGCTTTCCCTGCAAATCCTTTCCACCGTATTCCAGGGCAGGGCGGAAGGGAATACCCCCGCACCAAAAGACCTGAGATCCAGGTCGCTCAACGGCTTTACAATGGAAAAACGATTATTTTTCATCAGCTCATCAGCCAGTCCGGACATGCTGGCCCTGGCTCCTTCTATCTGTAAACCGCTTGTTTCCAGGGATACAGCCTTATGAAGGGCGTCGATCGCCCTGTTCTCATCCATCACCCGGGTCCTGTTCACGACAGATGCCGTCTTGACATATGGAGGAAGGCTCACAGGAGCCGGCTGCGTCACGCTAAGCGACATCAGGTTGGTAGAACTGCAGGAATAGCACGCGATCGCGATACAAATGAAGAGAATAGGGTTTTTCATATATATAGGGTATTGGCTGCCGTCTCTTTAACGAAAATCTTTTGTTTTTAGTATTATATCTCCGACTATGCATTGTCGCTCACAGCATTAGATCCAGCGTATCCTCCCGCTTCCTGTAGTAAAAAGCATCCAGGATATACAACACCCCCATGATCGTGGCAAAAGCCCCGATAAGGATAGTGATACCCTCGGCCCTGGCAAAGCTGCTGGACAAAAGCCCCAGACCAAAGGCCGCCGACAGTAATCCCACCAAAAGAATAAATTTCCATCCCCTGACCACATGCCGCAGGTACAGGGCGGCCAGGGTCTTTAAAATTCCTACCAACAGTATCCATATCCCGATAAGATAAGGCAAAAGGATAAATGACAACAGGGGATTGAACAAAAGGAGTAGCGCAAATAAAAAATCCAGCACGCTCTCCGCCAGCATCCACCTGTTCTCACGTGGATATCTCTTATTGACGACAATGACAGTCTGCAAAAGGATGCCATTCAGTAAAAGACCGGCTCCCGTGTATTTAGCCAGTTTTACATAGCTGCTCAACGGTCTTGTAAAGGCCAGCACACCGATGACCAGGAACACGACCCCGATGGTCATCAGCAATATCCAGATGGAATTGTTTTTACGCATGGCGAAAGATATGGAAAAAACTCCTTACCTTTGAAGTCATCAGATGATATGATGATGAAGACAAAAAATGATCTCCTGCAGCGGCATTCCCTGGCAGACGCCGTCGTCAGC
This sequence comes from Puia sp., assembly GCA_035547295.1. GTDB lineage: Bacteria > Bacteroidota > Bacteroidia > Chitinophagales > Chitinophagaceae > Puia. Next base: position 1,162 of record DASZVM010000343.1, read on the forward strand.
AAGCTGCAGCAACAACTATCCCTGGGCGAATATCAGCCAGGGGAAAAGCTGCCCTCCGAGCCCGAGCTGATGGAGCAGTTCGGCGTGGGCCGCAGTACCATCCGTGAAGCCATACGTATACTGGCCAACATCGGCGTGCTCAGCGTACGGCAGGGGTCAGGTACTTTTGTCCAGGAACAGATGGGCATCACCGAGCCGCTGTCACAGCGGTTACGGCGTGCTGCCGCACAGGACCTTGACGAAGTGAGACAGTTGCTGGAAATGAAGACCGCAGAGAAAGCTGCTCTCCACCGTAGTAAAAAAGATATCGAAAAAATGAGGACCCTGCTGAAGCAAAGAGAGACAGCCGCAAAAGCCGGCGATACGGAAGGGGCCATACTCTCCGATATCCGGTTTCACATGGCCATTGCCTCAGCCGGCCGCAACGACATTCTCGCAGACCTCTACAGGACCTTCGCAGAACACCTGACCCGGCATTTCCGGCAGCTGCATCATAATACCGAAGCCTTTATCCGCACCCAGCATTTACATGAATCCCTGTTGAAAAGCATCGTCGACCAGGACCCTGAAAAAGCCTGGGAATGGTCGTCGAAGATCGTAGTTCATTAATGTTTTGTTTTAAATCACGTCGACATGTCGAACACACTCGCAAAAGACCCGATCCCCACTACCAAAGACATCGCACAAACCACCGTCTTTCCCATCCTGATAGCCATCAGCATCTCACACCTGCTGAACGATACCATGCAATCTCTTATCCCTTCCACCTATCCCATACTAAAAGATTCGCTGCACCTCGATTTCGGTCAGCTGGGGATGGTGACCTTCTGCTTTCAGCTGACAGCCTCTCTGCTGCAGCCTTTCGTAGGACTGTATACGGATAAAAAACCACAACCCTATTCCCTGGCCATTGGCATGTGCTTCACCCTGGTGGGCCTCGTCCTGCTATCCAGAGCATCCAATTTCTCCCTGGTCCTGATATCGGTAGCCCTGGTAGGCGTCGGCAGCTCTATTTTTCATCCGGAAGCCTCCCGTCTGGCCTATCTGGCGTCAGGAGGCCGAAGAGGTATGGCACAATCCCTCTTCCAGGTTGGCGGCAACGCCGGAAGCTCACTGGGCCCCTTACTGGCCGCCCAGATCATCGCCCCCTATGGACAGTCAAGGATACTATGGTTCTCCCTGGCAGCCCTGCTGGCGATCGCAGTGCTAGTGCGCACCGGAGGCTGGTACAGCCGTAATATAGTACTGCGGAAAAAAAAGCAGCACGCCGCCGCTCCCGACATCCATCCCTCCCTCAGCAGGAAAAAAGTAGCTTTCGCCCTGACAATCCTGCTGGTGCTGATCTTCTCCAAATATTTCTACATGGCCAGCATGACCAGCTATTACACCTTCTTCCTGATGGATAAATTCCACGTATCCGTCCAGAGCTCACAGATCCACCTCTTTATCTTTTTGTTCTCCGTCGCTGCCGGCACCGTCATAGGAGGCCCCGTCGGCGATCGCATCGGAAGGAAATATGTCATCTGGTTCTCCATCCTGGGCGTAGCGCCCTTCACCCTGCTGCTGCCTTATGCCAACCTGTTCTGGACCAGCGTGCTCACTGTATTTATCGGGATAATCCTCGCCTCGGCCTTCTCAGCCATCCTGGTCTATGCACAGGAGCTCGTTCCGGGAAAAGTGGGGATGATCGCAGGACTGTTCTTCGGATTGGCCTTCGGCATGGGCGGCATCGGCGCCGCCGTACTCGGTAAGCTGGCAGACCACACCGGCATCAGGTATGTATTCCACCTCTGCTCCTTCCTGCCCTTATTGGGTTTGCTGACCGGGTTTCTTCCAAACATAGAAAAGTCCCGAAAATAACCCTTCGGGACTTCCGCAAACAAAAAAGCCATCCACTCAACGGTGGACGGCTTCTATCGATTGTCTGCCAATATCAAAAGGAGCTTATTTCTTGGGGCTGTCAACCTTCTTAGCAGCGCTGTCAACCTTAGCAGCAGCAGTATCTACCTTAGCGGCAGTAGAATCCACGTGAGCAGCAGCAGAATCTACCTTGGCAGCTGTAGTATCAGCCTTTGCTTCAGTGCTGGAGCTGTTGTTACATGCTGCGAAAGCGCCGATTGCTAAAACAAAAAAGAACTTTTTCATGTTGAGACTTTTTGTGTTAATTGAATGGTTTTCAATTAATACCTGGATGAATAAAAAGTAACCCCCTTTTTTCAGTGTTTTTTATATATTATTTTTAATAATGTATAAAAATCAGAAATTGATACTACAGCTCAGGTTTTATACTTTTTTTGTACCTATCTTGGGTTACAAATCCTACATTTCAGTATTAAATAATAGCATCAGCGTGAGGACCGCAACCAACGAACAGCAATTATTGGAGGGACTGGCTCTAAACGACCGAAAGGCCATAGAAACCATTTATAAGTTGAATTATAATATGGTACAAACCCTGATCCTGAGCAACAATGGGACTCCTGATGATGCAAGGGATATTTTCCAGGAAGCCATGATCGTGCTGTACGAAAAGGTGAAGACCGGCTCCTTCGAACTGAATTGCCTGATCAAAACCTACCTCTATTCCGTAAGCCGCCGTCTTTGGCTCAAACGCCTTAGCCAGCTGCAACGTATCTCTCCCGAAGTGGAAAAACTCGAAGAGACCGTACCCGTAGAAGAAGACCTGGAATTGCACGAACAAAGGAACATCGACTTCCTGGTCATGGAAAAATCCCTGAAAAACCTGGGTGAACCCTGTAAAAGTCTTCTGGAAGCCTATTACCATCAAAAGAAAAGCATGGTGGAAATAGCAGCCGGTTTTGGGTACACCAACGCTGATAATGCTAAAAATCAGAAATATAAATGTCTGATGCGTCTGAAAAAATTATTTAGGGAGTATAACAAAAAATAAGTGCGAATGCAAGAGACAACCATATTGGAAGCCATCGAACGATACATCCGGGGGGAAATGCTGCCCGAAGAAAGGGTGTTCTTCGAACAGCTGCGGAAGACCAATCCCGGCGTCGACCAGATGGTGGTGGAACATACGATCTTCCTCAACCAGATGAACCAGTACGGCGAGACAAAAGAGCTGAAGTCCCGCCTCCAGGAAATACATACAGCCCTCGCCGGGTCCGGCGAGATCAACGAAAAACGTCCGGCCAAAGTGGTGACGCTCTGGAAGAAATACAAACGGGTCATCGGCGTGGCTGCCAGCATTGCAGGCATCACCGCCCTGGGCATCAGCAGCCTTATCTCCTATGTAACCCCCAAAGGGAATGACAGACAGGTGGAATTATTGAGCAGAAGGCTTACCGACCAGGAGATCCGCCTCCACCAGGTATCCGTCAAGCTCGATAGCAACAACGCGGCTGTGGTCGAGGCAACCCGAAATCCCTTCCATTCCGGCGGGACAGGCTTTCTCATCGACTCAAAAGGCTATCTGCTGACCAATGCGCATGTGGTAAAAGGCGCCCACCGCATAGAAGTACAGAATGGCCTGGGGGAATTTAAGGCTCGCCTGGTTTATCTCAACGATACCACCGACCTGGCCGTGCTAAAAATTGAGGACAGCAATTTCAAGACACCGTCCATCCCTTATAGCATCAGCAGGACAAGCATGGAATTGGGAGAAGAAATATTTACGCTGGGCTATCCCCGCAGCGAGATCGTGTATGGCAAGGGCTATATGAGCGCCAGAACAGGGTATGATGGGGACACCGTAGCCTGCCAGATCACCGTTCCAGCCAACCCGGGTAACAGCGGCACGCCTGTGCTGAACAAGGACGGGGACGTAGTAGGTGTTATACAGGCCAGTCAGCCGGACGTACAGGGATTTGTCTTTGCCATCCGTAGCAAAAATATCTTCCATGCAATCTCCGCTATGAAGAACGACAGCACCCTGATAAAAAATGACAGCACGATCAGCCGCATCAGGATACCATTTGCTTCCTCCCTCAAAGGACTGGATCGCGAACACCAGATCCAGAAAATTCAGGACTGCATCTTTATCGTAAAAATATAAGGAAAGGGGCCGGTCAGGCCCCTTTCTCGTTAATATATCTTCGAAGGATATTCTCCTTTTGCGATCAACGCGTTCAGACTGGCCTGTACCTCCGGCGCATCTTCCTTATAAGTCACTCCAAACCATTTCGCGCCTGTGGGTATTACTTTAATAGCCCCCTTCCCCTCCTGGATAAACTTGTCCCCGATGATGGGAATAAAGAATTCCGCCTTTGGATTGACGCCCTGCTCCTTCAGGAACTCCGCAAAAAGCTTCGTAATATAAGGGAACACGGAAGGCGAAAAACACCAGAAATTCATGGATACCTTCGAATCAAAAGGCACTTCATACTTCTTATCTCCTTCTTCGTATGTGATCTTACCGTTCTCCTCATAGATCTTTGTCCGCTCGGCGATGGACACCAGGTTGTTATTCGCATCCACCTGGCAGACACCCCTGCTCACCGTCCCATTGTCCGACAAGGTCTTGGCCAGCTCATACCCTATGATGGAATATACTTTGTCATTTACATCCTTCGTCAAAAAACCATAGGCCTTTTCAAACGCGTCACGGCCATAGAAATCGTCGGCATTGATGACGGCAAACGGCTCGTGTATCACTTCCTGGGCGCAAAGCACCGCATGTGCCGTACCCCAGGGCTTGCTGCGGTCTGCAGGCACCTGGAAGCTACCCGTATAAGAATGCAGGTCCTGGTACACATAATCCAGCGCCACCTTGTCCTTCCACTTCGGCTCGAATATTTGCTTAAAATCATCGGCAAAATCCTTTCGTATAATGAACACTACTTTTTTAAACCCGGCACGGACGGCATCGTAGATAGAATAATCCATGATCGTTTCACCATTGGGGCCAAAACCTTGTATTTGCTTCATACTGCCGTACCTTGAAGCCATGCCGGCTGCAAGGATCAAAAGAGTTGGTTGCATTTATCGTATTTTTAATTTTTGATGCACGAAAATAAAAAAATACTACTCATTGACAATGGACAATTTCCTCCCATCCAGCCCGTAGAGCTCCCTGAGCTGCGACAGCGTCATGTAAGGATGGACGTGCTGCGACTGGACCAGCTTCATCCTGTCATATCCGGTAACAAATGGTTCAAGCTGAAAGAATGGTTGCACCTGGCAAAGGATAAAGGACGTATCGTTACCTTCGGAGGGGCCTGGTCCAATCATATCATCGCCACTGCCTGCGCTGCCAGGGAATCCGGTCTCTCCGCCGTAGGCATCATCAGAGGAGAAAGACCCGCAAAGCCCTCCGCCACGCTCGCCGGCGCGGAAGCATACGGTATGCAGCTGGAATTCATCAGCAGGGAACAATACAGACAAAAAGAGGATCCCGGGTTCCTGTCCAGCCTCTCCGCTCGCTACCCGGACGCCGTCATCATCCCCGAAGGCGGTGCAGGCCAGCCAGGCATCAGAGGCAGCATGGATATCCTCCGGGGAATAGACAGCAACCCCTATTCGCATATCCTATGCGCAGTCGGCACAGGCACCACCTGCAAAGGTTTGACCGCCGCTGCCGCCCCCGGTCAGCAGGTGATCGGCATTTCCGTGCTGACACCGCCTTATCATTTCGGAGGATATGCCCGTCATACTCCTGAGCTGCTGGACTTTATCAATCATTTTCACCGGACTACCGGTATCCCTTCCGATTTTGTATACACAGGCAAGCTGTTCTATGCAGCGATGGATATGGTACGGAATGGCCATTTTCCACCTAATTCCCGTATACTTGTCATTCATAGTGGTGGTTTACAGGGAAATAGGTCCCTGGCAGCCGGAGTATTGGATTTTTAGGCCCGGAATTTGGTTAATCCGGGGGGGTACTTAAAACTTTTTTTATAAAACATCTTCCCAATAAATTCGTTATGCCTGGTATGCTCAGGACCCTGGTTTTTGCTCTCATTCTTCTTTTTTCATCGATCGTCAGGGCGCAGGATACGCTTCCCAGGTTCTCCGTCACAGCCAAAGGCCCCGGAAAGATCCTGATCAGCTGGCATAACCGCTACACCACCGTCAGCCAGATCAGTATTCAGCGATCCCTCGACAGCCTGAAATATTTTACTACACTGCTTACCGTACCGGATCCCCATCTGCCCGAAAACGGAGCGATGGACTTAAAGGCCGCTCATCCGAATTACTACTATCGTCTCTTTATCGTCCTCGAAGAAGGTAAATATCTTTTTACCTCATCCAGGAAACCGCAGACCAGCACTGGCGTCTCGCCCGCAGCCATCCGGGCAGATACGGATGAGTCCGATGCCGTTTTGCAAAGGACGGATCGTCAACGGGTGATGTTCCTCGATCCGGGAATCTCAAAAGGCAAACCCCAGATAAAAAGTCCCACTACCATACAGGGAGGGTTCCGTCAGCTGGAAGTGCAGCAACGGCCTGTGTTCGTCAAAAAAGGAGAAACATTGTTGGGACAGATCCCCGGCGAGAAGCTGCGTGCCTTCCGTGACTCCTTGCTGACCCGGACAAAAGATACGCTGATCTTCATCGATGGGGACAGCCTCCTGATCCGGCCCTTTGTTCCCAGGGAAATGTACCGGGTGTCATCCTATGTGTTCACCGGCAAATATGGCAATATACACCTGGCGCTGCCCGATGCGGGGAAAAAACATTATTCCGTCAGATTCTTCGATGACAGCAGCCGGCTGTTATTTGAGGTATCAGCCATCAAAGCCCCTTCCCTCATCCTGGATAAAACCAATTTTCTCCATGCAGGATGGTTCAAATTCGAGCTGTATGAGGATGGACAATTAAAAGAGAAGAATAAGCTGTTTATTCCGAAAGAGTTTTGATCTCCACGTCAAATACTTCCTCAAACCTGCGCCTGACCTCCGCCTTTACTTCTTCGATAGGGACAGGCCTGCCCAGCTCTTTTTCCAGCGAGGTCACCTGTTTGTCCTGTATGCCGCAGGGAATGATATTGCTGAAATAACCAAGGTCCGTATTTACATTGAAAGCAAACCCATGCATGGTGACCCACCGACTGCAACGAACACCGATCGCACAGATCTTCCGCTCACGACCCTTTACACCCGGCTCGATCCATACCCCCGTCTCCCCCGGCGACCGATCCCCCTCTATACCATAGGACCTCAACGCCAGTATGATCACTTCTTCAAGGTTACGCAGGTACTTGCCGATATCCGTATAAAAACGTTCCAGGTCCAGGATAGGATAGCCGACGATCTGACCCGGACCATGAAAGGTAATATCTCCGCCCCTGTTGATCCGGAAGAACTGTATCCCCTTTTCCATCATGCTGCCTTCATTGATCAGCAGGTTCTCCATGTGCCCGCTCTTCCCCAATGTATATACAGGCGGATGCTCCACGAAAAGCAGATAATTGGTCGTCAGCGGCAATCCTCCCGCATTCCTTACATCCGCACCCACCATCCCCGCAGCTGCTCCGTCTGCCGTCTGCTCCATCAGCCGTCTGGCTTCCGTTTTGATCCGCACATTGTCCTGCAGGAGCGATTCCTGGTAATCCCACACCTGCTTGTATTCCGCCTGGCCCAGGTCCTTGAAAAGCACTTCTTGCATAGGGTAAAGGTACGATTTCCCATCATAATAGTACCTTTGCGGCATGAGCAGCAAACAGGACAACGAACCTCCCGTTCCTTCTGAGAAGGATCTGGAAGAGAATTCGCCCTCTGACAATTCGGAAGAGCTGTATGAACGGCTAAACCTGAAAGTGGACAAGGGACAGGAACCCCTCCGCATAGACAAATTCCTTGTCCAGCGCATCGAGAACGCCTCCCGCAATAAAATTCAGAAAGCCCTGGAGAACGGCATGGTACTGGTAAACGGCCGGCAGGTGCAGCCCAATTATAAGATCAGGCCCCTTGATGAGATCGTCATGTACTCCGATAAGGAAGCGCACGGGGAAGAGATCATTCCCGAGGAATTACCCCTGAACATACACTATGAGGACGAAGAAGTGCTGATCATCAACAAACCTCCGGGCCTGGTGGTACACCCTGCCAGCGGCAATTACTCCGGCACCCTCATCAATGGAGTGGCCTGGTACCTGCAGCAAAAGGACCATGCGATCAATGAGGCCAGCCTTCCCCGCTTTGGCCTGGTCCATCGCATCGATAAGAACACCAGCGGCCTCATGGTGCTGGCCAAGACTGAACGGGCCGTCCGCAGCCTGGCCAAACAATTCTTTGACCATACGGTACAACGCCAATACATGGCCCTGGTCTGGGGAGATCTCGCCGAGGACGACGGTACCATCGTCGCACATGTAGGCAGACATCAGCGCTTCCGCAAACTATTCGACGCCTATCCGGAAGGAGAACATGGAAAAGAAGCCATCACTCATTATAAGGTCCTGGAAAGATTCGGCTATACCACCCTGGTACAATGCGTCCTGGAGACAGGCCGTACCCACCAGATAAGAGTACACATGCAGCACATCGGGCATCCCCTCTTCAACGACGACACCTATGGAGGCGATAAGATCGTAAAAGGCACCGTATTCAGCAAATACAGACAATTCGTGGACAACTGCTTCGCCATCTGTCCCCGTCATGCCCTCCATGCCAAGACCATTGGTTTTATACATCCCGGCACAGGAAAAGAAATGCTGTTCGAGAGTGAATTACCGGACGATATGCAGCAGCTCATCGGGAAATGGAGAGGTTACATCAGCCACCGTCCGGTATAGAAGCCTGCTATTTCGGAAAGCTCATCTTATAATCGACCTTGATCCTCCCGCGGGTAATATCATCCAGCTTGCCTTTTAACAGCTTGCGCTTCAAAGGTTTCAGGTAATCGATGAACAGCTTGCCTTCTATATGGTCATACTCATGCAATATGATACGGGCTGAAATGCCGTTAAAGGTCTTTGTATGAGGCTCGAAATTTTCATCTGCATACGACAGGGTCACTTCTTCATGCCTGTAAATATCCTCGCGGATCTTAGGTATGCTAAGGCAGCCTTCATTATAAGCCCATTCTTCACCGTTGAGCTTCACGATATGCGCATTGATAAACACCTGCTTGATGCCGGGCCCGTCCGGGTACTTGTCCTTTTCATCCTCTTCAAGGTTCTCGAAGATCTGGGAAGAATCCACTACAAAAAGACGTATACCCTTTCCTATCTGCGGAGCCGCCAGCCCTACCCCGCTGCTGTAATACATGGTCTCCCACATATCCGCTATCAGTTTGGCCAGTTCAGGATATTCAGGCGTAATATCCTTACCTGCAGTACGCAGGATCGGATCACCATAAGCTACGATCGGCAAAATCATATTAAATTCAAATTTAATCTAAAAATAACTACTTTTTTAATTTCTCCATGTATTCCTGCAGCATAATGGTAGCGGCAATCTCGTCCACCAGCGCCTTATTCTGTCGTTGTTTTTTCTTCAAACCCATATCGATCATGGCGCGTGAAGCCATCTTCGAGGTATATCGCTCGTCCACGGTCAGAACAGGCAGCGCAGGGAACTCCTTTTGCAGACGTAACAGGAACTCCCTTACCAGCGGCGTAGCATGCGTATCGCTGTCATCCCAATTCTTCGGCTCGCCCACCAGCACCAGCTCGACCGCTTCCTTTTTAAAATAATCTTTCAGCCATGCCATCAGTTTGGGCGTTTCCACCGTGGTCAATCCGCTGGCAATGATCTGCAGAGGGTCTGTCACCGCAATACCGGTACGCTTCAATCCATAATCTATCGCCATGATACGGGGCATGTCAAAGGTTGTTTTTTATAAATTCTTCAGGCCGGCACACCGGCAGCACAGGACTCGCAGTCTTGTCCAGCGACTTGTCCCGCGTGATAAAATAATCCAGCTTATGATGTAATGCTGTATAATACTGCAGCGCCTGTTCCATATTGTCTATCTGCGAATGAAGGGCATTCACCGTGATCTCATGGCCGATATCGATCACCTGGACATCCGCCAGCAATGCCGACAAGAGCTCTTTAGCCGTCGTAGGACCATACGCTTCAGCCAGGCAATAGTTCGCTATCTGCACTATACAGGGCGTGATAAAAAGCTGGATCCTTCCCTTTATCGCCCACTCCATCAACTGGCGGGCAGCCCCATATGCATCTCGCTTTAAAGTGAAATCCAGCAGGACATCCGTATCCAGGAATAACCTAAAAGCCATGGCCCGTCTCTTTATAATATAACTCTTTCATATCCCCCACCCGGCCAATATCTGCTCTCTCTAATCCATCTATCAGGTCGACAATGTTCTTGCGGGGCAGCATCTTCGTCACACTCCTGAAATAGCTCTCCACCAGTTCAGACACGCTCATCTGCTTGCTGGCGGCATATGCCTTCATGGATTCTACCAGATCGGCATCGATGGTGAGGTTGAGTCGCTCTTTCATAAAGCAAATATACGCATAAATTTAAATTATGCGTATAAAAAGAACTTAAGGCAGAGATCTGTCATAACAAAGACCGCAAAAATGACACTGGCAATGCCATTGGCAGTCATAAAGGCCAGGTTCACCCGGCTGAGGTCATTAGGCTTGACGATGGCATGCTGATAGATCAGCATACCCATAAAAACAGCTACCCCGGCCCAATAGGCCCACACGAAATGTCCATAAAAACCAGCGGCCACCACGCACAAGGTGCTCAACAAATGGAGGAGTTCCGACACTCTCAGCGCCTTGGCCTTTCCCAGCCAGGCCGGCATGGAATAAAGCTTTTGATTTTTGTCGAACTCCTCATCCTGGAGGGCATAAATGATGTCAAAACCGCTGACCCAGAAAATGACGGCGAAAGAAAAAAGGATGGGCAGCAACGCAAAATGCCCCGTCACCGCCAGATAAGCGCCAATGGGGGCCAGGGACAGTCCCACGCCCAGCACCAGGTGGCAAAAAGGCGTGAACCGCTTTGTATAGCTATAGCCCAGCACCACGGCCAGGGCAACAAAAGAAAGCGCAAAACAAAGAGGATTGATAAACCAGGTGCAAACGATAAAAGCTACACAATTA